>CAZUDW010000044.1:10615-22029 GCA_964619305.1 uncultured Flavobacteriales bacterium | reverse complement strand
CGAAAGATTCATATCTTTGTCTTAAGATAATAATAATAAAAGAGAGATCATGGCTAAACGCAATTACATACCCGGTCCTGATGCGGAATTTGACATTTTCCAGCTTGTTTTGCTCAGGAATGTGCAACCAAAGGCTGCGGGGTGGAATATACCGCCTGCTGCGGTAAATACATTGCTCACCTTGCAAACCAAATGGACTGCCGCCTGGAAAAATGCATCCAATAAAAAAATGCGTACCCACCTTGACGTGGAAAACAAACAGGAAATACGGGTGGTTTATGAAAAGGCAATCAGGCAATTTGTGAATGAATGGCTGACCTACAACAGCAAAATAAAGGACAGCGATCGCCTCGGTATGTCGCTCACCGTGAGAGACACAAATCCAAGCGTGCCATCAAGGATAGACTCGCACCCAAATCTGAACATCCTCACACCAGCCCCCGGCTTGCATCGCATTGTGATGCTCGACAGCGAAGAAACCACTCTCAGAGGCAAACCTAAGGGCATCATTTTTTGCGATCTGCGTTGGAAAGTGGGCGATGAGCAACCGGTGGATGAGGAGGATTTTACTTCGTATGATACGCCCACGCGCACGAGTTACTACCTTTTGCATAATAACCTGGCCGGGCAATGGGTGCATTATTATGCCCGATGGGTGAACCGAAGGAACAAAAAAGGCCCGTGGAGCAGCGTGAAATCCTCTATAGTGCGCTGAGAACTACAAACCGCATCTTCGATCTGAAGAAAAAAAAACGCCCCATAATAGAGGCGTTTTTTTACCAGATAAGTAATTTTTAAGATTTGCCTTTATGACATTCTTTTGTGCATTTATGACCTTTCTCGCCACATTTATACACGCATTTTCCGGCTTTTTTGCATGCATCCGTGCAAACATGGTCTTTCAACTCTTTAGCATCTGAATGCTTGCATGCTGCAGTGCATTTATGACCTTTCTCGCCACATTTATACACACATTTTCCGGCTTTTTTGCATGCTTCCGTACAAACATGGTCTTTCAATGCTTTTTCCTGGCCTCCTGCTACTGCTGAAGCAGCACCAACACCTGAACCGGCAGGCGTTGCAGCAGAAGCGTCAGTCCCGTGAGGTGTAACGGCAGTTTTTGTTCCCGACATAGCAGGATCTTTACTGGCATCCTGTGCACTTAATGCGAATACAAAAAGTACTGATGCAAATACAAATAATAATTTTTTCATGATTTTGGCATTTAGGTTTATTTTAAAATTTTGGCCAAATATACGAATTAATTTACTAAGTGGATTGCTATGATTAATTTTTCAATCTTTAACATTTTGCCGGTGAAGTGTCTTGCCATCCGGATACCCGCTTGTTATCAACAGACAGCCATTAATAAGTAAAGAAGATCCCTGCAGCAGGACTGTAAGACGGGATTAATTTTGCCACTGATCATGAAAAAAACCGCTGTTCTTGCCCTTCTGATAATGACCGCTGTTGATATAATAGCCGGTCATAATGACTCTTTGCAAGTCCTGTTTGATAAAGGGATACAGGATATTTCGATCGGTCGTTTTGCCCGGGCAATGCCGGTGTTTGAACAGCTTTGTACCATTGAGCCCGATAATCCCAATTTCAACTATCTGCTTGGAATATGCCTCACAGAGCAGAATATACAGACAATGAAGTCGGTTGCTTGTCTTGAACTTGCTGAAAAAGCTATGTCAAAACACTATGATGTAGGATCTTTTAAAGAGAAAAAGGTGCCTATTTATGTTTATTATTATCTCACCCTTGCATACAGTCAGAATAATATGTGTGATAAAGCCGGGAAAACCAGGGACAGGTTTTTTTCTTACTATAATTTTTATGTGGAATATGATTATTTCATAGAAAATGCGAAGAAATGGGTTGATAAATGTGTGCCTGAAAAAGAGCTCATCACCCTTACGGATAATCAACAAAATGAAGCCCGCTCAACCGACACTGCCGTTGTGGATCGTTTTGTTGAAGAGATAAGGAATGCACCGATCAGCGGGCGAAAAGTGTTGGCAAAAGAAGTATATTATTCTGGAACAAATGCACTGTGGGGTGTCCAGGTAGGAGCTTTCAGGCAATACCTGCCTGTGGGCGTTTTTGATGATCTGAAAAACGTGGATGCCTTTCTCGATAAAGATGGTATGGTGCGTTATGTGATAGGTCATTTTGCCCATCGTAAACAGGCAGAATCAATACTGGAAGCCGTACAGGAAGCAGGGTATGAAGATGCTTTTATCGTAAACGTTTTGGCAGAAAAGAAATTCACTTCAGAAGTTTTAATGGTGGACGATTATTATTTGAAAAGGAGATTGAGCGGAGAAGTAGAGCTTAAGGTGCAGATTGGTGTTTTCCGCGATTCCATTCCTAAAGATTTGGCAGAAAAATATTTACAGGTAAATAATATAGAAGAATACGATCAGGATGGTCTCAGCATGATGGCTGTCGGATCATTCAGCAATTATGGCTCGGCAGCCGCCTATAGGGACGAATTGCTGGAGATGGGCATCCCCGGTGCTTTCATTATAGCGATGAACAGGGGTGAAAAAGTGCCGCTGAAGCAAGCCCTGGCTTATCTGAAAAAGCATTTCGACCAGGGCATGTAGTTTGCTTCATTACTGCTAACTTTGCAGTTATGAACAGATTCTTCATCTCATTATTTTGCAGTGTTGTGTTACAATGCCCGTTTTATATATATCCCCAGGCGGATGTACTCGTTATTGACGGGTTTGTGAGAGACCGGAAAGATGAAAGCAAACTGGCAGCAGTGAGGGTAGAGGTTATGCAGAATGGAAATGATTTTGCAAAGACAATCACTAAGGATAATGGTAAATTTGAGTTTAAACTGCCGTTGGAAGCTGATTACATGTTGCAGTTCTCCAAGCGCGGATATGTAGGTAAAAAGATATCCATTAACGCCAGAAATATCCCACCGGAAGATGCTGCCTTCGGCTATGAATTTGGTGGATGGAATGTGAAACTCTTCAGGGAGGTTGAAGGACTTGACGTGAGCATTCTCGATAAACCTATTGCAAGGATAGTTTATGATACGGTAGCCAATGTTTTTACATATGATAAAGAGTATATCAAACTGGTGGAAAATGAAATGGAGCAGATGGAAAAGGACTATAAGAAGAAGCTGAAGGAAGAGGCCCTTGCGCAAAAACGGGAAGCCAAAAGATTAGAAGCTGAACGGATTGCCGCAGAAAAAGCAGCAGCCAGGAAAAAAGCGGAGATCATGGCTCAAAAGGAAAGGGAAAGAAAAGAGAAGGAAGCAGTTGCAAAAGCACGCGCACAACAGAAAGAGAAAGAAGAAAAAAGAGCTCGTCAGCTTGCAGCAAAAAAAGCTGAAGAAAAGCAAAAACAAAAAGACCGGATTGAGTATGCAAAGATCAATGGCAAATCAGGTGGCAAAACCGATTCAGTTGCAATGCCTGAACCACCGAACAAGAAATCCGAGAAATTTCAGCAGGCACTGGCAAAGAAATATCCGCAGGGAATCACAGAAGAAAGATACAAGGAAGGAAATATTTCGTATATCCGTAGGGTTATTGTTGAAGGTTCGCGCGGCACGGAATATATTGAAGCTGTTCACCCCTGGGGAGGGAGGTTCTTTTTCAGGAATGGAGAATCAATAACTGAACGTGTATGGCAAATAGAAACAGAGAAAAATTTTAATAAAGACAAATAACTTCAAAGTGATGAACACATTTAACATTTAGATCATGGTGAAAAACGATATAGCGGAAAAAGAAAATCTCGACATCAGTTTCTCTGAGTTTAAGAGAGAGGTGTTGTCGGATTATTCAATAGCTTGTCAAAGCAGGGAAGCAAGTATTACAGGTAGAAGGGAAGTGCTTACAGGTAAAGCCAAGTTCGGCATTTTTGGTGATGGAAAAGAGATTGCACAGATCGCAATGGCAAAACAGTTTAAAGAAGGAGATTTCAGATCGGGATATTACAGGGATCAGACTTTTATGATGGCTGCCGGTTTGTGTACGCTCGAGCAGTTTTTTGCTCAATTATATGCGCACACCGATATTGCTTTTGACCCATTTTCAGGCGGGAGGCAGATGAATAACCATTTCAGCACCAGATTGCTCAACGCTGACGGTAGCTGGAAAGATTTGGTGTCTTTTAAAAATTCAACTTCAGATATCTCACCCATAGCCAGCCAGATGCCCAGGGCTCTCGGACTGGCTTATGCCTCTAAATTTTACAGATCTAATGATGAACTGAAACACCTTTCGTCTTTTTCAGATAATGGCAACGAAATCTGTTTTGCAACCATCGGAGATGCCGGAACTTCAGAAGGAATGTTTTTTGAAACCCTCAATGCTGCGGGGGTGCTTCAGGTACCGTTAATTGTTTCTGTCTGGGATGATGGTTATGGTATATCTGTTCCAAGAAAACTTCAGACCATAAAAAATGATATTTCAAAGGCACTTGCTGGTTTTGCCAGAAAGAAAGGGCAGGAAGGGCTGGAATTGTTTGAGGTAAAAGGATATGATTATGCCGCTTTGAATAATACTTATGAAAAAGCTGCCCGATTAGCCAGAGAAGACCACATTCCTGTTGTCATTCACGTAAAGGAAATGACACAACCGCAGGGACATTCTACTTCAGGTTCGCATGAACGTTATAAATCCGCAGAAAGATTAAAATGGGAAAAAGAGTATGATCCAATTAGTAAAATGAGGCAATGGTTGATTGAAAAAGGAATTGCAACGGCTGATGAATTGGATACAATTGAAGAGGAAGCAAGGCAAAAGGTAAAAGAAGCAAGGAAGTCGGCATGGAACGCATTTCAAGAACCCATGCTGAAAGATCGGGAGGAACTAAACACCATATTTTCTGCTTTGATTGAAGAAAACCAAAAACCGGATCAATTGACTTCATTGCAAGCGCAACTGACAGAGAGCAAGGAGATATTGAGAAATGAAATATTCACCATCGCAAGAAAAGCACTTAGGTTAATTAAAGATTCAGATTCGACAGCATCAAACAAACTTCGTGAGTGGATTTCAAACGGACTGGCAGAGAACAGGGAAAGGATTGGTTCTCATTTGTATAGCAATTCCAACATGTCTGCTCTTAATGTAAAAGAATCGCTTCCTGAATATCAAAACGACCTGAATATGGTTGACGGGCGCATTGTGCTCAGAGAAAATTTTGATGCAAATCTTTTAAAATATCCTAAGCTGTTGATTTTTGGTGAGGATTCCGGTAAAATAGGCGGTGTAAATCAAGGGCTTGAGGGCTTGCAGAAAAAATACGGAGAGCATAGAGTTTTTGACACAGGTATCAGGGAGTGTACTATAATAGGGCAGGGGATTGGGCTTGCTTTAAGAGGTTTGAAACCAATAGCAGAAATTCAATATCTCGATTATCTGTTATATGCTTTGCAGATAATGAGTGATGATCTGGCATCCCTCCATTACAGAACCTGTGGTGGTCAAAAATCTCCTTTGATCATCAGAACAAGGGGACACCGGCTTGAAGGCATCTGGCATTGCGGTTCTCCAATGGGAGCGATCATCAATGCCATCAGGGGCATCTATGTTTGCGTTCCAAGAAATATGACACAGGCTGCCGGGTTTTACAATACTTTGCTTGCTTCTGACGATTGTGCTCTTGTAATTGAATCGCTCAACGGCTATCGTTTGAAAGAACGATTACCCATGAACCCGGGTGAATATAAAATCCCGCTCGGTGTGCCTGAGATTATTAAAAAAGGAGATGACATCACTATTGTAAGCTATGGTTCAATGGTAAGACTTGTTGAACAGGCAGCAAAAGAATTGGAAAATACAGGTATTTCCGTGGAAGTGATTGATGTCCGCACATTGCTCCCTTTTGATTTAAATGGAATAATAACAGAGTCACTTAAGAAAACCAATAAAGTTCTTTTTGTTGATGAAGACGTCCCCGGTGGAGCAACAGCCTATATGATGCAACAGGTATTGGAAGTACAGGGAGGGTTCAGGTATCTTGATTCAGAACCATGCACACTGTCTGCTGCTGAACACAGGCATCCATATGGCTCAGATGGAGACTATTTTTCCAACCCGGGTGTTGATGATGTTTTTGAAGCCACATATCGCATAATGAATGAATTCGATCCACAAAAATTTCCCGATTTAGGCATATAACACTAAGGAAGAGTCATTTGCAGAAACACCTGGGAAAGTAAAAATTCTTTTATTCTTTTATTATTATATTGATAATTTATTCATATTTTTATCAAAAATAATTTTATGAAAGCAACATATATATCCGCTCTGTTAATCATGATCCTGCCTATACAGATATTGGCACAGAATTTCTCAAATGGTTTAAATTTCAATCAAATCATTAATGATTCTCGTCTTGGTAACGGTACGCTTACAAGCATGTACAGAAACTATAATTGCGGCCTTGATTTTGTGCAGGGAACGAAAAAAATAACCAACCGTATTCTGCTCGGTCCCGACAGTGTTTTGCCGGTAACAATTCCTATTACAGGAATTCCTGTAAATGCACAAATAGAACAAGCGTATGCATGGTGGGCTATCTCCGGCACAGATGCAGTTGGATTTATTGAGGTGACCAATCCATCCAACAATGTACAGACATATAACGGATCCATTGTTGGCACATGTGAGGACAAATGCTGGTCTGCCGGAGCTACAAAAAACTTCAGGGCGGATATTACACCATCTATCAGTGGGGACGGCCTTTATACCATTGACATCACCAACGGGTTGTATGCTACCGATGGAGTTACCTTGTTTATTATTTTCACAAATCCTGCAGCTAATTATGATGGCATCCTTATGATTGATGATGGATGTATAGTTAAAATCGGAGGTGCACAATCCAATACTTATATGGGTTTTACTGTTTGCGACAATCCCTCAGATGCTTCCGGTTTTCAGGTAATCTCTGATATGCAGCTTACTTCTCATACCTTGACTGTAAATGGTACACCCATTAGTTTTCCAAGTGAATTTATGAATTTCGACCAAGTGGATGTAACTCTAAATTCAGGCCAGCAGACTATGTCTTTTCTCACAGACGGAACAAATGATTGTTTCAATATCCTCGCACAGGGCTTTTATTACAGGAATATGCCCTGCGATAGTTGCGATCCACAGTTTACAGGAATAAATGAGAAGTTTAAAAATCCTGAGATCAGTATATTCCCAAATCCGGTCAGTTCTGTGCTATCTGTTTCGGTTGACGGGCTGCATTCCAATTACATGGAATTAGTCATAAGCGATATATTCGGGAATATTGTGTATTCAGATAAAAAGTATCTGTCAAACGGAGCCGGCACTGAAAACATGGATGTGTCTTTCCTGAAACCTGCTTTGTATAATTTACAACTCCGGACATCATCCGCAACATTCAATAAAAAGATTCTTCTTATAAAGTAAATTATCTGGAGTTTACTAAAGGTGAAGTGACGTTCGGGTTGCTCAATTTATTTTATTTTCGCATTTTTATAAATACAATAAATGGATAAACCTCTTATTCTGATCACCAATGATGACGGCATCGATGCTCCCGGCATTGAAGCGCTCGCTGAAGCAATGGATACTCTTGGTGAGTTTGTCATTGTTGCCCCTTCGGCACCTCATTCAGGCATCAGTCATGCAGTCACATTGCACTCCATCCTTCGTATAAACAAAATCATGCCGGGTGGACAATACCCTGCATACGCCTGTAACGGCACACCGGTTGACAGCGTGAAACTTGCAATCAGAAAAGTACTGAAAAAAAAACCTGATTTAATCGTCTCCGGCATCAACCATGGTTCAAATTCATCAATAAACGTGATCTACAGCGGAACCATGGCAGCCGCAATCGAGGGCGCACTGGAAGGGATCCCTTCCATAGGTTTCTCATTACTGGATCATGGACCCGATCCTGATTTCAAAGCTTCTGTAAAAATCGCTTATTCCATTGCCCGTAATGTACTGAAAACAGGATTGCCAAAGGGTATTTGTCTGAATGTTAACATCCCGAATGTTCCGATTGATGAGATCATAGGGATCAAGGTTTGCCGGCAGGCAGATGCCACATGGATTGAAGATTTTGATACCCGCACCGATCCCGGTGGTGGAACTTATCACTGGATGACGGGCGAGTTCCGCAATCAGGATTTTGAAGAAGATACCGATGAATGGGCCTTGAAAAACAACTACGTTTCAGTGGTGCCTATCTCTTATGACATGACTGCCAAAACAGATCTGTCTGCTATTCAAAACATGCTGGTACATGAATTTGTTTGAATCCGATAGCATATTTAAAGGATTACTGATAGGCACTCTTTTACCGGCAATATTATTCGGGATGATCTACATCACAATCATTTCTGTCAGCGATATTGTTACTGAGCGTTTTTATGAAAACAGCACCCTGCTGTTTATTGCATTAAACGGAATTACAGTGAGATATTTTATGATCAAAAAAGACCAGGAAAAGACCGGAAAAGGTATTTTGGTCATCACTTTCATACTGATGTTGCTTTGGGTAATATTATTTCAGATTTAATGCTTTTGATTTATGATCCCGATAAATATTGCAGTATATCTGAAATCAATTCGGTTTTTTAGTACCGGTTCGCACCAATGAAATACTACATCATAGCCGGTGAAGCTTCAGGTGATTTGCACGCCTCCAACCTGATGAAAGCATTGATACTGAAAGATGCTGACGCTTCCTTCCGTGCATGGGGAGGCGATCAGATGCAAAAGCAGGGTGCCCACCTTGTGAAGCATTACAAAGACCTTGCTTTTATGGGATTTATAGAAGTCCTTTACAACATCAGGACGATATGGAAAAATATTAATTTCTGTAAAAAAGACATCAGGGAATACAGGCCGGATGTGGTCATCCTCGTTGATTATCCCGGTTTCAATCTGCGGATCGCTGCCTTTGTGAAATCCATCGGTATCCCGGTTGCTTATTACATCTCGCCCCAGGTGTGGGCATGGAAACAGTCACGCGTTTTCAAAATAAAAAAAGTTGTTGATTGTATGATTTGCGTCCTGCCTTTCGAAAAGAATTTTTATAAACAATATGATTTTGAGGTGCATTATGTGGGTCATCCCCTGCTGGATATTGCAGATATTGATAAAAAAGAAAATAACGACAATGACAAAGAAGCGACAGATGCCGCTGCACAGCTACCGCTTATCGGGCTGGTGCCCGGCAGCCGCAGACAGGAGATCAGCAGGATGTTGCCCCTGATGATCCGTGCCTGTGAACATCTGCATGGATACCGCTTTGTGGTTGCAGCAGTCAGGTCTGTACCCGAAGATTTTTACAAGTCCATTCAGGGCGATTTTTTATGTGAACTGCGTTTTGATGCGATGGATTACATCTGCCATCATGCCGTTGCTGCTATGATCACTTCCGGTACCGCTTCTCTTCAGGCAGCTCTGAACGGTTTGCCCCATCTGGTCTGCTATAAAGGCAACATTTTATCTTACTGGATTGCCAAAAGACTCGTTAAAATAAAATACATCACCCTGACCAACCTCATCCTGGACAGACCTGCCATCAAAGAGTTTATACAAAATGAGCTGACCGTACCCAACATGGTGCAGGAGATGCATCGTTTACTCAGCGACAATGAACATCGTCTTGCTTTGAAACAGTCCTTTGACGATCTGCGCAACAAACTTGGTGGCAGCGGGGCTTCGGAGAGAGCTGCAACAGTCATTCTAAATATGATTAAAACTGTGTAGCGGGTGGTGGAAAGGATCATTAAAATAAAAATCCTGTACTGTTTTGTTATTGCTTTTATGGCAACGCATGGAATTGCCCAAAGCGCCTATCCTGATGTCATAAACATCGGCTTATACCATAACAAAAAGATCACCTCTGCTGCAATATCTGCCCAATCCGGTGGATTTTTTGTTTATGGCGATAAAGAGATAATCTTCGATCTGCATGCCGGTAGCGCCCTGCATCTTTCCCTTGTTGGCGACTCTCTTCATCTGTCTTCATATAATGGTGCCATCGGTGTTTTCAGCGAAATTCGCTTTTATAAAAAAGAATGGGGCAATACTTTCAGGATCAAACCGATTAACCCTGCTTCGGGAGGGCGCATCTTCCCCGACAACCTCTTTGTGCGTCTCTCATCCGGCCACCTTGTTTTTATCAACAATACCAATCTTGCATCTTACATTGCCGGTGCGGTGCAGACAGAAGCCGGCCGCAAATGCAATCCTGAATATTATAAGGTGCAGGCCATCATCTGCCGCACTTTTGCACTGGCACACACCGACCGCCACCTCGATGAGGGTTTCAACCTCTGTGATGAAGTGCATTGCCAGGCCTTTCATGGCATTGACGGGATGGATCCTAACATAAGCCGGGCTGTCGCAGAAACCAAAGATTATGTGCTTGTTGACAGCGATATCAATCTCATCACGGCTGCTTATCATTCCAATTGTGGCGGCTACACTGCCAATTCAGAAGATGTATGGAGGCAGTCCCTGCCCTACCTCAGGGCAAGAAAAGACACTTTTTGCATCCACATGCCCAATGCCACCTGGACCGAAAGCATGGACAAAACCGCCTGGCACAACTATCTCGCCACGCATTTTAAACTGGACCACAAAGACAGCCTGCTGGTTGATGCCGTAAAAGTGAGCAGCATCGGCAGCAGGGAGAAATACTTCCTTCCCGGGGATTCCCTGCTCAATATGATCCGCCTGCGAACAGACCTGCACCTGCCTTCTGCCTATTTCGGGATAAGAGAAGAAGGCGACAGCATTGTGTTTGAAGGAAGGGGCTACGGGCACGGGGTGGGTTTGTGCCAGGAAGGTGCCATGCACATGACAGATTCGGGTTATTCCTACAGCGACATCCTGCATTATTATTACAAAGACGTGCACCTGATAGACCTCTCAGCCATCAGCTTCTTCAGGGAAGACTGATCGCTTTTCAGTATCATCTACATATACAATAGTTGAGCAACGAATGAAGCGCAGGGTGCATTTTACCTTGCCATGGTGGGCGCCATGCGGTGCATCGCTTTTGTGCGGGCTGTTTTTTTACCGGTGCAATGTTTGGTGCCGCCTTTCGGTCCGCTCGCACAGGAATCCAGCATGAGGGCTGCTATGAACATGGATGCAATAAGAAGGGCTGCTTTTTTGCTGACTATGGTTTTCATGTTTTTTGTCCTTTCTTGTTTTGTATTAATGACGGCAACTTTCTTTTTGGTTGCCTCAACTTGCAAATATAATGAAAATTTCTCTGCCTGCCTTGTTTTTTTGATGGCGTTTATAATATTTTCCTTTTTAAAGGACAGATGAAGCGTAAACACAAAAACGAGCATCATCAGGATGCCGGCAAATATCATTTTAAGCGATATCATCACAACTGCACTTCAGGTTGATCATTTTAAA
>CAZUDW010000044.1:0-10515 GCA_964619305.1 uncultured Flavobacteriales bacterium | reverse complement strand
TCATCATTGTTTTCGGGATTATCATCATTATTAATGAGAGTTTCGTCATTGAAAAGAAGATTTACGGCATTTGATTTTAAAATGAAATGCCCGTTTGTCTGCCGCTGCTGATGTATATGGGATAAAAACAATTACTTGATTGGTTTGGCAAGTTTGCTTATGAGTTTTTCGTCCAGGTGGAGGTATTCAAGCATGTGTGAAGGACCGCGGTTGAGCATCCGGAAGTTTTCCCAGAGCCGCGAGAGCTTTTGTTTGATATTCTTTTGCCCTGTTTTCATCTGCATCTTCATCAGTTTAATGAAATAGGAAGCATTTTCATAATCGGCAATTTTGTTAAGTTCGTTTACTTTGCGTGAAGCACTGCGGAGGATGTTCCAGGCGAGGTCATATTTATTTACCATGGAATAGCAAAGGGAGAGGAAGAGTTTGATCTCGACAGCGGTGTGGGGAACGTCTTTAAGCCCGATGGTGTTGAGCAGGTCGTTGAGGATGGAGGCGGCAGCGGCATAATCTTCATCGTAGAAGGCGCAGACAGCAAGGTATTTTTTCACATTGATGAAGGTGAAGATGTCATCGGTATCGTTGTTAAACCATTGTTCTATGAGTTTGCTTTCTTCTATGAGGACATCTGTTTGTCCGAGTTTTATGTAGCGGTCTGTTTTGGAAAGGAGGAAGAGGGAAGCGGGGCAGCAGAAATTATAGAGCAGGAAATTGGGCAGTTCTATATTGACAGCTTCGAAGAACTCGGCTTCTTTTCGGTGCCTTTCCATTTTGTGGTAATACTCAAAATAGAGGAAGGAGATCACCCTGCGCAGGTACTGGTACTGGTTCCTGGGGTAGCGGCTGATGAAGTCTTCGCATTTTTCGAGCATATCTTCTATGGGTTCATCATCTTTGGTGCAATTATCCGGGGGGAGAAAAAGGTCTATACAGGCATTGATGATGCTGTGGTAGATGTAGAGGTGGTGCGATTCGTACAGGGCACACACATTGTCCATTTCCATTTTAATAAGCGGAAAAACTTCGAGCAACTCTTCGTTGCGGCTGAGGAGGTAATGAGAGAGTTTCCTGATAAAATCACCGAGCAGGTCTTCTGCCTTATCGAGTGCCACGGTGTATGCCACATGCTTATTATATTGTTTGGCATAATCATAATACTTTGGCGAATTGAGATAGATATTTTTAAAGGCGGCATAAACACTTGTCAGTTCACCGGGCATATCGTATGCCTTGAGGTCGGTTTCCATTTTAGACAGGAGGGCAACGGCAGTTTCGCGGGAGGTATCATACACCAGTCTGGGAATGGCGGCAACATTTTTGAGCAGGTCCACCTTTGGCGTTTCCATATGTTCGAGCAGGTAGTCCTGTATTTTATCATACAACCTGGATTTGATGGTATAGAAAGCACTGGCATTGACTTTGATCTTTTTCTGGATTTTAGAATAATCATCGTTGTTTTCTCTGAGCATTTTCAGCAGGGTGAGGAATTTATCTGCTTTGGTCTGTTTGAGGTTGTTGCATAAACCCTGGTAATCTTCATCAGAAACCTGCCGGACGATATTGCGAAGTCTTGTCATATCATAAAAATTGGTTGATGTTAAAATGTAAGTTCATGCAAATAAAGCCAAAGCATTGTTGATATACAGACCATTTTTCTTTGAACTTACTCTTTTTAACAGCACTTACAGGTTCATTTATAAATAAATATTCCGTTTTCCGCATGCCTGAATCCTGTATATGTTTAAAATGCTTACAAATTAATAAAAAACCTTACACATGTAGTTTGTAAACTTTTTGAGATAAATGAGCAAAACAGATCAAATGACTTACAAATTGTTGAAAGCCACATAAAGTGGTTTTTTACCGATGTAGTGCCGCCCTACTTTAGCATCATGAAAACATTAAAAATGAAACGCAGAAACATCATAGCAACACTGGCAGGCCTGCTCATCGCAGCCAACATGCTTGCAGGGGGAAAAACAACCTACAGGGTGATTGCAGTGAGCAAAGCAGACAACAACATCATTAGTGTATCGAATGAAGTGGAGGTAGAGAAACACCAGGCCATTTACATCCCGAATGCTTTCACTCCCAACAGTGATGGTTTGAATGATTTCTTCGGAGCAGTAGGTGAGGGTATTGATTGGTTCAGAATGGAGATATATGACAGGTGGGGCGAGTTGATCTTTGAATCCTCGGATGTGGATGTGATGTGGGATGGCACATATAAAGGCAAACCGGTGCAGGTTGGAACTTATGTTTACAGGGTGTCTGCCCGGTTAAACAACAACGATGAGTTTTCAAAGGATGGTACGCTGAGTCTGGTTAAATAAATATAAAATCAAATTATAATGGATATACATTTTAACAAACATGTTTCAACTTTTTCGGAGAAGATCGTTCTTCAAATAAGATGTTATATAATCGTGCCGCTTCTGGTGATAAGTTCAGTGGCTATAGCCCAACCGCTTGCATCATTTACAAGCAGCGACACGAGTGGGTGCAGTCCGCATGCCGTTCATTTTATCAATACCTCTACCAACGGGGTAAATTATTATTGGGACCTTGGCGATGGCAACACTTCAACTTTGGAAAATCCGACCAACCTGTATTTGAATCCGGGTAGTTATACCGTCAAGCTGGTTGTGGATGATGGTAACAACAATGCTGACAGCATCACCATGCCCGATTTTATTAAGGTGAAAGGCAAACCACATGCAGATTTCAGTGTTTCGGTTAATACTATTTGTGCCTCTACCTCGGCTATACAGTTCAATGATAATTCAACAGATGCTGTGAGTTGGCTGTGGGATTTTGGCGATGGCGATACATCCACTTTGCAAAACCCTGCCCATCTATATACTTTGGGCGGGCTGTATGATGTCAAATTAGTAGTGAGCAACGATGATGGATGTGGGGATATAAAGGTTCAATCAAACCTGATCCATATTCTTGGAGCTCCCAATATCGATTTTGGTGTGGATACGGCAATTGTATGCAATCAAAATATACCCCTGCAATTCACTGATCTGTCTTCTCCTGTAATCAGTTGGGACTGGGATTTCGGTGACGGCAATCACAGTAATTTACAACATCCTTCACATATATACAATAATTCCGGGCAATACAACGTCAAACTGAAAGCAACAAATGTTGATGGATGCAGCAGTCAGCTTACCAAATTTCAATTTGTTAACATACTTCCGAAGTTCACACCGGTATTCACCACATATCACACAGAATCCTGTCTTCCTTTGCACGCTTATTTTTATAACCAGACACCTAATACAGAGAGCCTTTTATGGGATTATGGCGACAGCACTACTTCAACGAGTTCATATCCTTTGCATGTTTATAACACTGCCGGGGTTTATTCGGTTTCACTGACAGTAACCAATAATGACAATTGCACATTTGCCACAGTAGTTGACAGTGCTGCCATTGCGCATGCTAATCCTGTTGCGGATTTCAGTTTAACACCTAACAGTGGTTGTGCGCCATTGGCGGTTCAGTTTACAGATAATTCCACAGCTGCCAATGCCTGGCGATGGGAATTTGGAGACGATGATTCATCCCATATTCAGAATCCCTTGCACCAATATGATGAAGGCGGTGATATGACGGTAAAACTCACTGTATATGACACAAATTCGGTTGGAAGCTTTGCTCCGATGGGATGTAATTCAAGTGTCATACTGCCAGATACCGTTCATGTGATTAGTCCTGCTGCTCATTTTGATGTCAGCACTACGGAAGGATGTGCACCACTGGGTGTGACATTTTCTGATCAGACCATGGGAGCTATACAATGGTTTTGGGATTTTGGAGATGGCAACACTTCCACCCAGCAGAATCCAGTACATGTATATAATGTTCCCGGAGTGTTTAGCGTAACATGCATTGTGACCAATTCAAATTCCTGCACAGACACACTTGTCAAACCATCGCTGATCGTTGTCAAAGGGCCGGGCTTTGTGTATCAATCTCCTCAGCCTATGAATGGATGTGTACCGCTTAGCATTCATTTGAATTCTTCTTCAATAGGCTATAATAACTGGTATTGGGATTTTGGTGATGGCAATACATCTACTGCACAAAATCCAAGCCACGTTTATCATTCAGGAGGGATCTATGTTGTCAGACTTATAACTGAGGCGGCTAATGGTTGTCCACTGGTGATAGATACATTTGCCGTATATATCACTCATGAACTCAAGGCAGGATTTGAATTAGCGATAGATAATTGTCCCGATTTCAAAGTTACCTTTACCGATACTTCAAGTGGATCAATAAGCAACTGGTTGTGGTATCTGGGTGATAGCACAACATCATCTGTTAACAACCCGGTTCATCAGTACGGGCATTCAGGTATTTATTCTGTTGCCCTGACTGTATCGGATCAATATGGGTGTAGTAATACCGTCTCAAAAGTAAATGCTGTCACACTAATGCCATGTGATCAATCAGGTAATTGTACCGGTTGGGGAATCCACGGCCCAATTATTATTGCAGGCGAAGTAAAAGGTTGCAACCCCTATACAGTTAATTTTGTCAACCCGCTGGACAGCACTGTTTCCTGGTTTTGGGACTTTGGTGACGGTAATACATCAACCATGGAGAATCCATCACATACATATATACAAAACGGTTATCATGATGTTATGTTGATTGTTGAATATTATACAGGTGACCACGATACAATTTTGCAGCCGCATCTTGTCTATATCTCTGATGTACAGGCAGGATTCAGTTTTACCGGAAGTGTTTCATGCAATAATATGCAAGTAGATATTACAGACCAATCTGTGAATGCGGTGTCGTGGTTGTGGAATTTTGGTGATGGAGATACATCACATGCGGTAAATCCTTCTCATTCATATTTGATTAACAATTCCAGTTATAATATATCGCAGATTGTCAGGGACAGTAATGTTTGTGCAGATATGTCGGTTAAGAATTTTTATTCGGGCTTGCCTACGCCTGAGTTTAATTACCCGTCTTTAGTTTGCGGAAATGATACAGTTTATTTTACCAGCAACATGAATATATTCATATCATATCTGTGGGATTTCGGAGATGGGCATACTTCCACAGATATAAATCCATATCATATTTATGATTCTGCAGGTGTATTTAATGTTAGTTTAACAGCTTATGATATGTCAAATTGTGCTTATAATTACATATTGCCGACTCCAATAACAGTCATCATTCCTGAAGTCAGTTTTGCAACGTATCAGGTGACAGAGACCTGCTTTCCTTATACAGTTGTACTTCACAATCTATCTAATAATTATGACAGCTTGTTGTGGGATTTCGGAGATGGAGATACATCAACAACAGAAGGAGCTCAACATCACACATATTCTTATGGATCGTTTGATGTTAGTCTGACAATATTCAAGGATGGATGTTCATCACAATTGATCAAGCCGGAGTACATAACTATCCACCAGGTGATGGCAGATTTTGCAATGTCACAAAACAGGACATGTTTGCCTGTAACGGGAATATTTATAGATTTAAGCAACAATGCTGTTTCATGGAAATGGGATTTTGGCGATGGAGACTCTGCCTTTGTGCAAAATCCAGTACATCAATATAATTCAATACCTCTCAATGATGTAAAGTTAAGTATTGTAGATTCCAATGGATGTCAGGCTACTGTTACGAAATCAAATATAGATGTATTTAAGTTTAATATCGGTTTATCTGATGCTTCAGGCTGTGTTCCGTTTCAAACTTCTTTCACAGAAACGGAGAACAATGCTGTTTCATGGAAATGGGATTTTGGCGATAACAATAATTCTACCCTTCAGAACCCAACTCATACATATTTAAACAAAGGGTTTTTTGATATAAGTTTGGTTGCAGAGGCTCCTGATGGTTGTTTCGATACGCTTACACTTGATTCTATTATTCAAGTAGGAGATGTAGATGCAAATTTTACTTCTCTTGCACAACCAGATTGCGCACCTTTACTTGCCACATTTATAGATAATTCTTCAGGAGCAGATTCATGGTATTGGGATTTTGGAGATAATGGTATATCAAACCAAAAGAATCCATCTCACATTTACAATCTTCCAGGGATATACACAGTTTCTTTATTTGCTTCAGATAGCATTGGGTGTTCAGATTCAATTACTATAACCGATGTTATAGAGGTGTTAGGCCCAGTTGCTGATTTTGATGTTTCAGATACCGTGGGATGCAGTCCGCTTAGTGTACAGTTTGTCGATCAGTCTGCAGGGGCAATATCATGGTCATGGTATTTTGGTGACGGGGATACAAGTGATATTCAAAATCCATCACATATCTATACTACTGAAGGTGCTTATACGACATCACTTGTAGTAGAAGATTCCATTGGTTGTAGTGCTGTTTATACTTATCCTGTAAATATTCAGATTCTTGAAAAACCTGTAGCAGATTTTATAATTGAAGATACAGCCGGGTGTGCTCCGTTTCAGTTAAAACTTACAAACAACTCTACAGGTACTTCAAACCCAACATTCCTATGGATTGTGGGGAGTGACAGCAGTACTGCTGAAAATCCTGTATTTGTTTTAAATGATCCTGGCTTTTATAACATTTACCTGGAAGTGACAAATGAATCGGGTTGTGGTGATACCTTGGAACAGCTAAATGCAGTTGAAGTGTTCAGTACGGATATGATGATTCAACCTTCTATCAGGTATGTTACTGTTTTAAATAATCATGAAATTGAATTAGCATGGGAACCTTCAGTTTCCAATGACTTTGATTATTATGTTGTATTCAGGAAAAATAGCAACCATGTGTTTATTCCTATTGACACGATATATGACAAACTACAAAATGTATTTATAGAATCAGGTTTAAACACTTTAGACAATTCTTATTGTTATAAGGTTGGTGTAACCAATAAATGCAGCAATGTTATTTTACTCTCTGAACTTACAGGGCATTGTACAATGAATATTGAAGCAGAAAAGTCAAATGATGATTCGGGTATTCATATTTATTGGAATCCATATGCTGGTTGCATCGTAGATAAGTATGAATTATATCGAAGTTATGATCAATTCTCAAACGAATCACTGATTGCTGTTTTAAATAACAAAACGCATGAATTCATTGATACAACAGTTTATTGCCCATTGCCTTATTCATACAAAGTCAAGGCGATAGGGTTATGCAATTCTAACTACTTTTCATATAGTGACACAGCAATGTCCACCATAGAAGACTTCGAACAAGAACTGGCTACAAACATTATCAGGACCACTGTATTAAATAACCAATATACATTAACGGAATGGTCCACATCAATCACTCATCCTGAAAACATCAGACATTATTTGCTTTTCCGCTCTGAGGATAATGAGAGATTTAATTTGATCGCTGTTCTGCAGCGGGAGACAACAAGTTATATTGACAACACGGTTGATGTAAACCTGAAAAACTATTATTACAGGGTTGAGATTGAGAATGAGTGTGGCATCATTAGCGGTAGGAGCAATTCAGGATCTTCAATTTTGCTACAGGTTGATAATGAAGGGAATTCAAAGATACTCAATTGGACTAAGTATGAAGAATGGATAGATGGTGTTGATTATTACATTATTGAAAAGAAAGAAAATGACCAGGAATGGATGGAAATCAACAGAGTAAATGGAGAAACTCTTAAAACACGAGATGAATAAAAAGCTTATCTAGGGATAGGTTCCATTATAAATGGAATTGATACCAGTTTGGAGTAATCATCACCTATTTTTCTAATATCTTCATCATCTTCATCATAAGCCCAGACAATGCTTATGTTGCTGCCGTTTTTAATCAGATTGCTGAGTTTTTTAATCAGTTCAAGTAATGATATAATAGAGGAAGACGAGATATAATAAAACTGAAATCGGAAAGTGATTTCCTTATCACCGGGGTCAAAACTATCGAGCCACTTAAATACAGGCAAGTAAAATTTTTTTGAATTCTCAGGAAAAGATCTGCCCGAAATCTCAAACCTGTCACTTTCCTGATCAAAAATAATCTCAGGTGTGTTTTTTTGACTTTTTATTATCAGTTTTTTCATAGATGCTTAATTTGTCCTGATGAGAGATTCCATTTCAAAATAATTTAAATGATCACTTAATTTAACAAATCTATGCGCGATTTTATTCTTAGATTTCATGGCGATAGTGATAAATCCAAGCCCGGCACCACCCTTTACAGAAATTTCCCCTTCGGCAAGAGTGGTCATGTAATATTTTTTTAATTCTTCCTGATTTAGTCTGTTGATATTTTCTATTTGGCTTGTGATCTTTTGAACAGAGCCATTTGGAACCAGATTGGCTGTTTTTAGCATATAATGATCAGGATTTTTAGCAAGGAGAATAAAGGAATCCTGAAAGTTGTCTTTATCTTTACCACCATGGATCCGGATGTTTTGCAGTATTTCAATAATAATACTAAAGAGTCTTTTTATTATCCCTTTTTTTTCACCTGATTTCTGCAATTGTTTTTCCATTTTATAAGCAAGGGCGTTTACCATGTCAGCAGAAAGATCTCCATGATAAGCAATGATAATTTCAGAAGAATCCCGGCTTATAGAATTTAGAAGTTCATTGTATTGTTGAATAAAATACGTTTGTGTGCTGCTGTTGTCTTTGTCAGTCATCAATAATCTTTATCCGATAAAAATAACATAATTCTATGCTTTACTATGCGCAAATAATTAAGCAATATTACAGAAATTTTATAATATATTAATATTCAAATATTATCAAATAGTACAAGTATTAGTTCCTATTACAGATAATAGCTGCCTTCTACGCTTAAGTTTTTAGATTGGTTTTGGCGTTTTTATTTTGTGATTTATCACTTTTATAAAAATAAATATGCTAATTTAGCAAACCAATCAAATTTTTGAAGAATATTGATACCCTATTTGGATCTTCTATTTTTAAAATCTTTTTTAATGCATTGGTAAAATGAAAAAGACATCAATTATAATTGTTTTTCTTTTTATTACAGGGTTATTATCTGCACAAAATAAACAAGCAAAAGAATTGAAAACTATGGGATATGATGTGTCTTTTTTAAATTTTATTCCAAAAGACAAACACTGTCCAACTATGGAAATTGATTCGGCAATCAGATCTCAACTTGCAAAAAAAGGTTTGTTAGACGATATTATTAAACAGTACGTCCCAGATATTCAAACCCAAAAGATCATTGACCAGAACAATCAGTCAGCCCCTCCTATATATACGATACCTACGATATATCATATCATTCATAACGGTGAACCGGTTGGCAATGGAAGGAATATCCCACAGAGTATGGTTGTTTCTCAAAATGATATATTAAATGAAGATTACAGCAGGACAAACCCAGACACAGTCAACACGCCTGTTATGTTTCAGGGTGTTGCAGCAAATTGTGAGATTCAGTTCTGTCTTGCCTTGGAAGATCCGATTGGGAATCCTCTTTCGGAACCGGGTATTGACAGAGTAAGACGACAAGATAAAGGGTTTAGCAGTCCTGCATGGTCGATCAATTATATTGAAAATGTAATAAAGCCAAATACCTTTTGGGATCCAAATAGGTATTTTAATATTTGGGTTGTCGATATATCCGGAGGATATCTAGGTTATGCTCAATTTCCCAATAATTCAACCTTAGGCTGTTTGAATAATAACAACGGTGGAGCTTCTACTGATGGCGTGGTGTTATTATATCAATCTGTTGGCCGTCCACCTGCAAATCCATATCCTCCACCATATAATCTTGGTCGGACAGCAACTCATGAAGTAGGGCATTGGTTGGGATTAAGGCATATTTGGGGTGATTCCAATTGCGGAAATGACTGTTGCGGGGATACGCCTACTGCCCTGACCGCTAATTTTGGATGTCCATATCCCCAAACTACGTGTAGCTCCGTGGACATGGTGCAGAATTATATGGATTATACTGATGATAATTGTATGAATTTGTTTACTGTCAACCAAAAAAACCGGATGAGAACTGTCATGCAGGTAAGTCCGCGAAGAGTTGATCTGCTTTCATCTACTGTTTGTGGTTCTGGTCCTCCTCCGACTTCTGATTTTACGACTGGAGTCACAAACATTTGTGAAGGTACATGTATTGATTTTAGCGATCTCTCAACAGGATCGCCAACCAGTTGGTCATGGAGTTTCCCGGGAGGAACTCCTTCAACATCTTCTGCACAAAATCCAACAGGTATTTGTTACAATACAGCTGGTACCTATGATGTTTCTTTAACCGTAACTAATTTATATGGGAGTGATACTTACACCCAAACAAATTATATAACCGTAAATGCAAATCCTAACATATCAACAACTGTAAATGATGTGTTATGTAATGGAGATAATAATGGGGATGCAACAGCAACACCATCTGGAGGAGCAACTCCATATTCATATTTGTGGAGCAATGGACAGACGACACCTACTTCCACCGGTTTGTCGGGCGGTACTTACACGGTGACAGTCACGGATAACAACGGCTGCA
>CAZUDW010000043.1:0-22047 GCA_964619305.1 uncultured Flavobacteriales bacterium | reverse complement strand
ATGAAAAACATCGCCACAAACAAAGATACTTCTCATCAGGCTGCCGGCTTAATAATATCCATGTTGCGGATTTTATCACAATCTTTGCGTAACATCAGCCATTAATTTTGTTGAAATGACGATCTTCAGTTACGACAGGAGAGCATTGCTTTCCACACTGAACTTTAGAAGGATATGGAATGCGTTCCTGCTTACATCAAGCTATGTTTGTTCCCGTTTATTACACTCCGTTCAGCATGCCGGCTTTCCGTTGAGCGTTTCAATAGAACCTACAACAGCCTGCAATTTAAATTGTCCTGAATGTCCCAGCGGACTTAAAAAATTTGAACGCCCTGAAGGAATGCTTGAATCAGATACTTTTAAAACTTTTATAGATCAACTGGCTGATAGGTTGATGTATCTCAACCTCTATTTCCAGGGTGAACCATATATCAATCCCAAATTCCTTTCTATGGTTGAATATGCAAAAAAGAAAAATATCTATACAGCTACCTCCACCAATGCTCATTTCATTACAGATGACATTGCAAAAAAAACTGTTTTATCGGGTTTAAACAGCTTGATAGTTTCCATTGATGGTGCCACTCAGGAGGTTTACGCACAATACAGAAAAAACGGAAACCTATATAAAGCTGTAGAGGGGTTAAAGAACATCATTAAATGGAAGAAGGAACTGAATTCTAAAACACCACATGTTATTTTGCAGTGCATTATATTCAAAAATAATGAAGAAAAGCTCGGAGATATCATCACCCTTGGCAAAAATACAGGCGTGGATGAGGTTAGATTTAAAACTGCGCAATTATATGATTATAAGCATGGCCATCAGCTCCTTCCTGAAAAAGAAATAAATGCAAGATATATTAAAAAGAGAGATGGTACTTACAGAATTAAAAACAAACTAAAAAACCATTGTTGGAGGATGTGGACTTCTTGTGTGATCACCTGGGATGGTCTTGTTGTGCCCTGTTGTTTTGATAAAAACGCTGCTCATAAATTAGGGTCAATTAAAAATGAAAAATTTTATCGCATCTGGAAAAATAAAGAATACAGGAATTTCAGATCTGCAATTCTAAAATCGAGAAAGTCAATAGATATCTGCATGAATTGTTCTGAAGGAAGCAAAATATGGAAATAAACTAATCTACAAAATGAAAAATAAGTTTTTAAAATCAGCAATAATACCGGGAGTCATTGGTTTTCTTTCCCCGTGTATTATTCAAACTGCAAATGCAGAAGTCCCTGATACCGTCAAACATTCAGGATTACAAAATATTGTTGACAAAGAAAAAATAGAGATGGAAATAGCCGGTTTCTCAGATAATGGAGATAATGCTGCTTATATAATATTCCTGAAAGAAGTAAATGAAGACAACGATATTTATCTTCCTATCGTGATTAGTAATTGTGAAGCCATGTCTATAAACAGGGAGATGGCTGGCATTGAAATCGGCAGACCGCTGACCTACCAGTTATTTGGCAACCTGCTAAATGAAATGAATGTAATACTGGAAGAAATAATCATCACGTCTGTCAAAGATAATATATTCTATTCGAGAGTGATTTTTAAACAAGGTGAAAAAAGATGGATTTTGGATGCCAGACCAAGTGATGCACTGAATCTTGCCTTAAGAATGAAAAGCAAAGTGTACACATATCGTAATGTGATAGATGAAGCCGGACAAGAAATTGAGGATTAGACCGTCATTATATCGATTTCTTTTGCTTCGATAAGTTTCTCAATCTTTTTATAATAATCATTTATCATTTCCTGCACATTATCTTCTGCTTTCTTGCCTAGATCCTCAGAAACACCTCCTTTCACAAGATTTTTAATCGAGGCGTTGGCATCCTTTCGGGCATTCCGAACGCTAACTTTGGTTAGTTCCCCTTCATTCTTCACCTTCTTGACAAGAATTTTTCTTCTTTCCTCTGTTAATGAAGGGACGTTGATAATGATCCTCTCACCGTTATTCTGAGGTGTCAACCCGATATTGGCAGCCATTATTGCCTTCTCAATAACAGACAGCATATTTTTCTCCCAGGGTTGGACAACTATTGTCTTCGCATCCAAAGTATTGATGTTGGCGATTTGGTGCAATGGTATCATAGAATTATAATAATCAACTGTAATGCTGTCAAGCAGTGAAGGTGATGCTTTCCCTGCCCTGATCTTGGAGAGTTCATTTTCAAGATGTATAACGGACGCATCCATAGCTTCCTTGAGCATCTCCATAATAAGTGATAATTCTTCTTCCATAGCTTTAGAATCTGAATACAAATAAAACAAATATAGAAAAAGAATGAAAGAGCGGTTAACTTTTTACCAATGTGCCCACAATCTCACCTGAAACAATTTTAAGCAGGTTTCCTTTTTTATTCATATCGAAAACAATAATAGGTAGATTGTTTTCTTTACAAAGAGTGAATGCGGTCATATCCATAACCTGAAGATTTTTTTCATATACATCTTTGAATGTGATGTTATTATATTTGACCGCATCCGTATTTTGTTCAGGATCGGAAGAATATATTCCATCCACTCTTGTTCCTTTTAATATTACATCTGCGTCAATCTCGATGGCTCTTAATGCAGCAGCTGTATCTGTGGTGAAATATGGATTTCCTGTACCTGCACTAAAAATCACTACCCTATCCTTCTCAAGATGCCTGACCGCTTTCCTCCGGATAAACGGTTCTGCAAGTTGTTCCATTTTTATTGCAGTCTGTAGCCTCGTTTGTATCTGATGATTTTCAAGTGCTGATTGTACAGCCAAGCCGTTGATAACAGTTGCCAGCATACCCATATAATCTCCCTGCACCCTGGAAATGCCATCTTTAACAGCTTTCAAACCTCTGAAAATATTACCGCCACCTATTACTATACCAACCTGAACTCCTAAACCAATAATGGATACTATTTCCCCGGCATATTGATCCAAACGCTCTTTGTCTATACCAAACTCATGCTTGCCCATCAGCGATTCCCCGCTTAGCTTGAGCAATATTCTCTTATATTTCATCTTTATTGTAAAAAAAAGAGAGAAACTATTCTCTCTTTTTTCTCTTTAGTCACCCAAAACGCCTCGTTTAAAAACCTTGACATTTGCATTATTTTCCTGTAAAAACTGCTTGACGATCTTTTTATTATCCTTTATAAACTGCTGATTTAACAGGGTGTTTTCCTTATAATATTTATTCAGTTTCCCCAAGGCGATCTTTTCGGCAAGTTCAGCTGGTTTTCCTTCATTGAGGGCTTGCTGTTTTCCTATTTCAATCTCCTTATCAATTATATCTTTGGGTACATCATCTTTATCCAATGCTACAGGAGCCATTGCAGCTATCTGCATTGCTATGTCATTAGCTACACCTGGATTACAATCAGCATTTACACCAACCATGGAGGTTACCCTGTTCCCTGGATGATTGTAACAATATACTTTCTCTGCTTCTATTACTTCAAATGCAGAAACATCAATTTTCTCACCTATTTTCCCCACTTCTTCAATAATCCGATCTTTTACAGTCAAGTTGCTTCCTTCCAATTGAAGCAAATTCAATTCATCTATCCCGGCCGGAAGATTATCTATTGCTACCTTCATAATACTATTGAAAAGTTCAATAAAATCAGAATTCTTGGCAACAAAGTCTGTTTCACAATTTAACATTAATAATATCCCATGTTTAGCATCTCCAGTTGCATGTGTCATAACAATACCTTCACAAGCATCTCTTCCACTTCTTTTATCTGCTACTTTCTGTCCTTTCTTTCTGAGCACCTCAATTGCTGTCTCAATATTACCATCTGCTTCCTGAAGTGCTTTTTTGCAATCCATCATGCCAGCACCGGTACGTTTTCTCAATTGGTTAACCTCAGCTGCAGTAATACTACCCATTTTCTGATGATTTAATTAACTTATTTAGATTTTTCAATTGGTTTATCAGCGGTTTCTATGTCAACTTTTTTACTTTCTACTTCCGGTTTTTGTAATTCCGTATTCTGCTTTGATTTTGCTGCCGGATCGTTTTCTTCCGTTTTCTCTTTCTCCTCTTTCTGCTCTGCCTTTTCTTTCTCCTGAAGAGCTTTGTCTTGTTTACGTTCTTCTAACCCCTTTTTAATAGCATTCACAACATATCCTACGATTATTTCTATTGACTTAGTTGCATCGTCATTACAAGGGATAGGAAAATCAATGAGTCTCGGGTCAGAGTTTGTATCAACCATTGCAAAAATCGGGATATTCAGCTTTCTCGCTTCAGCAACGGCAATATGTTCTTTGAGTGTATCAACAATAAAAACAGCGGCAGGTAGCCTGGAAAGATCAACAATACTACCTAAGTTTCTCTCAAGTTTTTCTCTTTTTCGGCTAAGCATTAAACACTCCCTCTTTGACATGTTGTTGAAAGTTCCGTCAACTTCCATTTTATCTATTGTTGCCATTTTTTTGACAGATCTTCTGATTGTTGCAAAATTTGTCAACATTCCACCTGGCCAACGCTCAGTCATATAAGGCATACCAACACTAGTCGCTTGCTCTGCCACTAAGTTTTTGGCTTGTTTTTTAGTTGCAACAAATAATATCTTTCTCCCGGATTTGGCTATCTGCTTCATTGCAGATGCTGCCTCCTTCAGTTTACGTTCTGTTTTATACAAATCAATAATATGAATCCCGTTGTATTCCATAAATACATAAGGAGCCATATGTGGGTGCCATTTGCGTTTGAGGTGCCCGAAATGAACACCTGCATCTAATAATTCTTTGTACATCGAATCTGACATATATCTAACGTTTACTGAATTGGAATCTCTTTCTGGCTTTAGCACGGCCATATTTCTTTCTTTCAACGACTCTTGGATCTCTTGTCATCAATTGCTGTTCCTTTAAAGCAGCTCTATGTGACTCATCAATTTGGCAAAGAGCTCTTGCAATCCCCAGGCGTATTGCTTCTGTTTGTCCCGTGCAACCTCCACCATTTACATTGACCACCAGATCAAATTTATTTACCGTGTTGGTGACCAGAAAAGGTTGATTGATTTTTTGCTGTTGTTCAATGACAGGGAAATATTCCCTATAATCTTTGTTGTTGACGGAGATATTTCCTTTTCCCTGTTTGAAATAAACTCTTGCAATTGCTCTTTTCCTCCGACCTATTGTCGTGATTACGTCCATATTATTTTATCTTGATTGTTTTTGGTTGCTGTGCCTGATGGGGATGTTCATTTCCCGTATAAACGAATAGATTTTTATACAATATACGACCAAGACGATTGCGTGGCAACATCCCTTTTACTGCTTTCTCAATGATTGAAATTGGCTTCTTAGCAAGCATCTCCTTAGCTGTCCTGCTTTTCTGTCCGCCAGGATACCCTGAATAGCGGATATATTGCTTTTCCTCCCATTTATTTCCCGTAAGTTTTACTTTTTCTGCATTGATTACTATGACGTTATCTCCGCAATCAACATGGGGAGTGAAATCTGCTTTGTGTTTGCCCCGAATATGGCTTGCAACCACTGAGGCGAGCCTTCCCAAAACTATATTCTCAGCATCTATCAGAACCCAATCTTTATGAACAGTTTCTGCATTGGCCGACTTTGTTTTATAACTTAATGTATCCATTCATGTATAATAAATCCCTTTAAAAAGGGGTGCAAATGTAGAAATTAATTTTTATTAAAGCAATTTGAGTTTTTTTTAATTTTGCAACCAAAATACTAACTAATAACTAAACCAATGAAAAAATATTTACTCATAGCTTCTGCTTTTATACTGTTGTTCATATCTCAGCAAACCCTTGCACAGACAGGAATCATCATGTTCACAGATACTTTTTATTATGGGCAAACTGCCAGTTCACAATGCAATGCATGGAATACATTCAGATCACAACTTACACCAAGATGTTATACAAAAATAACTATTAAAGGAACTAATGACATGACAGGACAAAGCTGTTCTGATTTAACTATTGCTTCGAATTATGCCAATGCATTAAATACACTTACCGATTACATGTCCCCCTCCTGCAACGGTAATGTATGGGAACTTTGTTTTCGCTATAGCGGTGAGGTCTGGCTCAACCCTCCTTCGCTGTGCAGTGGTGCCAATTGCCCCAATCCCGGTTATATTCTCAGACCTTGTATCTCTAATCAAAACTGGGGTGGTGTGAATACACCTACATGCAATGCTCCAAGCCAGAGGATGACGATCATTTTTGAATATGATAGTACTTTAGGTACGATCAATAATATCTTAGGCCCTGATACTGTTTGCAATGGTGATACTGTACAGTTTCAGTGCAACTGGGTTACCGGTGCTACCAATTATTTATGGACCGTACCCAACGGTTCTTCTGTTGTTGCAGGACAAGGTACTAAGAGTGTTTCTGTTGTATTCGGTTCATCTTCCGGAAATATTGACCTAAAAGCAGAGAATGCCTGTGACAGTACTTTTGCATCATTATCAATCGTTGTGGGCATACATCCCCAAGTCACTCTCAACAACGACACTTTTCTTTGTCACGGTGATTCAATTCCTATTTCTGCAGCAGGAGCTGATTTCTATTCCTGGACTCCTGCTTCAGGATTGAGTTGTTCAAATTGTTCCAGTCCGCTGACAAGTCCTGATTCTACTACCACCTATGTGCTCGAATCCAGCGATTCTGTTGGATGCCTTTCTTTTGATTCAATCACGATAACAGTCATCAACCTGGTTGCCGATGCAGGCCCCGACACCATTCTTTGCCTGGGTGACTCTATGCAATTGAACGCCAGTGGTGGTAGCAATTACAGTTGGAACCCTTCCACCGGTCTAACTTGCAGTAATTGTCCCGATCCTATCGCTTTTCCTGATACTTCAACATATTATGTTCTCACAGTAAGCGATTCTTTCGGATGCACTGCTTTTGATACTTTGTATATCGAAGTTGTGGAATGTCCGGGAATGAATGAATTCAATGCGGATAATCACATCATCGCAATTCCAAATCCATCTGACGGAAATATCCTGATCAGGGTTTTGGGCGAAGATTTTATCCATTCCACCATTTCAATTTTCAGTTTAAAAGGACAGGTTGTTTATCGCTACCAGGTGAATGAATCCGGTGATAAACAGATAGACCTACGTTCCTATGCTAAAGGGGTTTATTACCTCAAAGCCGACAATGAAAATGAGGTGCTTATTCGCAAGATTATTCTGCAATAGTGTCTAATTAATTACCCCAAGTTCTCTTCCAACCTGGATGAATGCAGCTATAGCCTTGTTTAGGTGCGTTTTATCATGCGCTGCCGAGAGCTGCACTCTTATGCGTGCCTGGCCTTTGGCAACAACAGGATAAAAGAAGCCGACAGCATATATGCCTTTCTTCAAAAGTGCATTTGCAAAATCCTGTGATAGTTTGGCATCATACAACATGATGGGTACAATAGGAGAATCTCCTTCTTTTATATCAAATCCGGCTTCACTAATTCCTTTTTTGAAATAACGTGTATTTGATTCCAGTTTATCCCGCAACTCCGTTGTTTCACTCAGCAGGTCGAATACCTGAATTGCTGCACCCACTACCGATGGTGCAAGTGAATTTGAGAACAAATAAGGGCGTGAACGCTGCCTGAGCATATCAATGATCTCCTGCCTTGCTGCTGTAAAACCGCCTATCGCACCGCCTAAAGCTTTGCCCAGGGTACTGGTGATGATGTCCACCCTGCCTTCCACTCCACAATACTCCGCTGTGCCTCTGCCCGTCTTCCCAATAAACCCGCTTGCATGGCTGTCATCAACCATCACAAGCGCATTGTATTTTTCAGCCATATCACAGATGCCTTTCAGGTTGGCAATGTCACCATCCATAGAAAACACACCATCTGTTACAACGATCCTGAATCTTTGTGCCTGAGCATTTTTTAACTGCTCTTCCAGGTCTTCCATATCGCTGTGACGAAAACGGTAACGGGCTGCTTTGCACATCCGTACACCGTCAATGATTGAAGCATGATTAAGTTCATCTGAGATAATGGCATCTTTTTCTGAAAACAAGGGTTCAAACACTCCACCATTGGCATCAAAACAGGCAGCATAGAGGATGCTGTCATCCATTCCGAGAAAGCTGCTGATCTTTTGTTCCAACAAGAGATGATTGTCCTGTGTACCACAGATAAAACGTACGGATGACATACCGTATCCATGCATATCCAGTGCCTTTTTTGCAGCCTCAATCACTTTAGGATGAGAAGATAGACCAAGGTAATTGTTTGCACACATGATGATCACATCTTCTCCCGTACTCACATGCACTTCAGCACCTTGTGGAGTAGTGATTATGCGTTCTTTTTTATACAGCCCTGCTTTTTCTATACTGCTGAGTTCACTGGTCAGAAAATCCTTGTAATTACCGTACATCTTTGTTCTTTTTTATATTAAACCTTGTTTTGAAGCGAATTTAACAAAAATGGCAATATGGCAAATAATCCTTTTTTTGCTGATCCTTTTAAATATACCGACATCATCTTTAACACAAATTAATATTCTACCATTCCAACTAATGTCAAACTTTAACAACTGATAATCTAAGAGTTATTAATTCCAACGTCTTCGGGTTTAAGGTCAAATTTAGCGAATGCTTTCAACGGTAAATACGGTATCATGCAATGTGAATTCCATGCATCCTATCTTGTGTACAGGCAATAAATGCCTGGCATTGCAAAAGAAAAATCATAACCGGCAATTTCATTTTCCGGTGGTTTCTTCTATACTTTGGATGATGACATCACAAGCGATTTTTATTTCGTCTTCAGAAATGATAAGTGGAGGTGCAACCCTGAGACTATTATCACAGAGCAAAAACCAATCGGTAAGCACCCCGTTTTGAATACATTTTTCAATCACCTTCTGCACTGTTTGGGATGAATCGAGTTCAACGGCAATCATCAGTCCACAACTTCTTATTTCCTTTATTTCAGGATGTTTTAATGATTGCAGAAAAATCGCTTCCTTCTTCCTGACAGAAGAAATGACCTGAGTTTCTTCCAACACATTAATAGATGCCAAAGCAGCAGCGCAACAAACAGGATGGCCACCAAAAGTGGTGAGATGTCCAAGTTCAGGATTACTGTTAAGCTGTTGCATATTTTCAACTGAAGATATAATAGCACCCAGCGGCATCCCTCCTCCTAATGCTTTGGAAAGCAACAGCACATCGGGAACGACATCTAAATTCTCAAATCTGAACATACTTCCGGTTCGACCCATACCTGTCTGAATTTCATCAAATATCAATAAAGAACCGGTTGCTTTACATTTCTCTTGCAATGCTTGCACATATGTTTTATCTGCACATTTCACTCCCGCTTCACCTTGTACAGGTTCAAGAAGAACACAAGCCGTTTCTTTAGTGATACTTTTGAGATCATCAAGATGATTTAGTCGTATAGAAGTTACAGCAGGCAGAAGAGGTCGGAACGGATCTTTGAGTTTCTCATCTCCTAAAAAACTGAGAGCGCCACAAGTACTCCCATGATATGCGTTCTTATAACTGATAATTCCTGATCTATCTGTAACTTTTCTCGCAAGTTTTATGGCCCCATCAACAGCCTCGCTGCCAGAGTTCACAAAATAGATGCTCTGGAGGTTTTCAGGAAGTAAATCTACAAGCTTTTTAGCAAGTCTGACCTGTGGAGTTTGAATGAGTTCTCCATACACCATTATATGCATGTGTGCATCAAGTTGCTGTTTTATGGCTTGGATGATTTTGGGATTACTATGTCCAAGATTACTAACTGCAATACCTGATATTAAATCCAGAAATTTTTTCCCATTATGATCATACATCCAGACACCTTCTGCTTTTTCTATTTCCAGCATCAGGGGTTTCTTTGAAGTTTGTGCGAGATGTTTGAGAAATACCTGTTTTCTATCCATCGGGATCATAAGTACTAATGTAAATTGTGCTTAAAATATATTAAAAGACTATCTGAGGGCAGTGCATATACTGTGCTATTTCAATCCAGAATCCTACTCAATCCTTTTGCTGCCAAGGTGTATGCCGGTTGCAGTTCAAGGCATTTTCTGTAATCTTCTTCAGCTTTTTTAAAATCATTCAAGTGTTCATAACAAAAACCCCTGTTGTAAATTGCATCAATATAATCCGGCTTTAAAGAAATTGATTGAGTAAAAAAAGATATTGCCTGTTCATACTCCTCCAAAAACATCAAATTATATCCGATATTATAGTAAGCATTGATAAATGCAGGCTCTATAGATACCAGTTGTTTATAGATTTTAATGGCTTGCTGCCGTTTGTTGTGATTTTGTAAATACATAGCAGTGTTGTACCATGCGTCTGTCTTAAATGAGTCTATTTCAATTGCATTGTTATAAAATTCCAAAGCTAGTGAGTCTTCTTTTGCGGCATAAAGCAAGCCTAACTGAATAAAAGCTTCATAGTATTCAGGATCTTGTTCAACAGCTGTCTGAAACCCGGAAATGGCACGGGTTGTATCTCCGGCAAATTTATAATTCATTCCCTTCATGAAATAAGCTTTGGCATTGTGATCATCGACTTTCAGGGCTCTATTTATATATTCAATAGATTTCTCATAATTATTAACCAGAAGATATATCTCAGCAAGTTTCAGACATACTTCCACATTATTTTCATCCAACAGCAGGCAATTTTCAAGGACTGCTTTGGCTTGTTTGGCTTTCCCGAGTGAAAAAAATAAATCTGCTTTAAATAAATAATACTCATGTTTATTCCAGTCTATTTTCATTGCTCTATTAATATCACCAAGAGCTGCATTCCGATCATTTATGCTTAAATTATAAACGGCTCTTTGATAGTATAAATCAGCATTATTTGGATCAGATTTGATTTTATCGCTCAAAAGCTGATATTTATTTTTTTCGGAAATGCTGTCTGATGGAGAAGTATTATCCGAATCATGATTCCCGGTATTACATGCCAATGCCATCCACAGGGAGATGGAAAGTATTGAGAATCCCAAATGTTTTTCCGATAAAAACTTATAATTCAATTTCCGATAATTAAAGTTTTTCCCTGATTTTTTTCTCAATCTCATCAGCAAGTTCAGGGTTGTCTTCGAGGAGTTTTTTAACAGCATCTCTTCCCTGCCCTAACTTTGTAGAATCATAAGAAAACCATGAACCACTTTTATTAACTATCTCCAACTCAACAGCTATATCAAGTAACTCACCCTCATGAGAAATGCCTTGTCCGTACATGATCTCAAACTCTGCTTTTTTAAACGGTGGTGCTACCTTATTCTTCACAACTTTTACTCTGACTCTGTTCCCGATAATGTTCTCTCCCTGTTTGATCTGTCCTATCCTTCTTATATCAAGACGAACAGAAGCATAAAATTTTAAAGCATTGCCACCGGTTGTTGTCTCAGGATTTCCAAACATTACTCCAATCTTTTCTCTGAGTTGATTGATAAATATGCAGCAACAACTTGTCTTGCTTATTATTGCTGTCATCTTTCGCAATGCCTGGGACATTAATCGAGCTTGTAAGCCCATTACTGAATCGCCCATTTCACCTTCAATCTCAGCTCTCGGAGTTAAGGCGGCAACAGAGTCGATAACCAGTAAATCAACAGCCCCTGACCTGATAAGGTTATCGGATATCTCCAATGCCTGTTCACCATTATCTGGTTGAGAAATAAGTAACTCCTGAATATTTACTCCAAGATTTTCTCCATAATATCTGTCAAATGCATGTTCGGCATCTATTAATGCCGCAATTCCACCACTTTTTTGTGCTTCTGCTATAGCATGCAGGGCAAGTGTAGTTTTTCCAGAAGATTCAGGGCCATAAATCTCTACTACGCGACCTTTTGGGAAACCTCCGATTCCAAGTGCATTATCAAGATTGATGGAACCACTTGGTATCACTTCAAGCCCTTTGACAACGGGCTTATCTCCAAGTCTCATTATTGATCCTTTTCCATAAGTTTTCTCCAATTTGTCCATAGTTAGGTTTAGTGCCTTCAGTTTTTGTTCTTGTTGGTTTTTTGTCATCTTATTGTTCTTTGTTATGAAATAAATCCAATATTTGTTTACTGTGATTCTTTGTATTAACTTTTGTAAATATCTGCAAAATTTTTCTGTTTTCGTCAATCAGAAAAGTTGTGCGTAAAATCCCTTCATATTCTCTGCCCATAAATTTCTTAGTCCCCCATACACCATATGCTTTAATCAGTTTTTTATCCTTATCTGAAATCAAATTAAAAGACAAATGATATTTATTGGCAAATTTTGCGTGACTTTGGACAGAATCAGCACTAACACCAATAACTTCAAATCCCGTTTTTTTTAAATCTTCATAGTTTTCCGCAAGGTTACAGGATTCTGCAGTACATCCAGGAGTCATATCTTTTGGGTAAAAGAAAAGTATAATCTTCTTGCCTGCAAATTCTGCATCTGTAATAAAATCCCCATTTTGGTTAATTCCGTAAATCTCAGGGGCATGATCGCCTATTTTTAAATTAGTCATCAAATTAAAACGATGTAATTAAATATAATTTTCAGCTTACAAAGTAGCTACTTCTAAAATGATTTAACAAGATATATACTCCATTTTTGCAATATATGTTTAAACATAAAACATTTCAAAGATATTTAAATAAACAATAATTTTATAAGTTGCATTTACTGTGATCTGATATTCTAACAGTATATATTATTTTTGTTTTGATGAAAAACTATTCCATTCAGGTTACAGGAACAGTACAAGGCGTTTGGTTCAGGAAATTCACAAAGGACAGAGCATTAGAATTAGGGATAAATGGATTTGTCAAAAATCTCACTGATGGAAGTGTTTATATTGAAGCAGAAGGGGAAAAACGAAATCTTGGCAAATTCCTTGTTGTTTGCAGTAAAGGACCGGATAGAGCCTATGTCAAAAAAGTTGTAATTACAGAACATCGCCTGAAAGACTATAAGCATTTTACAATTGAAACCTGATTACAAACGTATATTTTCAGGAATACCTGTAGAAGAAGAATTTCAATCTAAACTTTCAGACTATAGGAAGCAATTAATCAAATCAGACAATATCAAATGGATACCTCAAGAGAATTTACATATTACGCTTCAATTCTACAGCAAGGTATCGGTTGATAAGATGGGAATATTAACAGAACATTTGAAATACCTGACATCACAAATAAACCCTTTTAATCTGGATGTGATAGAATTCGATTGCTTTCCACAAAATAAACCAAGAATGCTTTGGGCATTTTGTGAAATGAATGAAGAGTATGACGAATTATTAAAGCTCAATTCCTCCACAAGCCGAACTAATAGAGTCCCTCACATAACTATTGCAAGATTCCATAAAAAACATTTTTATGTTAAAAGCACATCATTCAGATATAAAATCGAGACCAGAATTTGGGTTAAAGAAATTCTTCTTTGGGAATCTTTTACCGAACCAGATGGTGCTGTTTACCACGTTTTGGAACGATTCCCACTGAAAAAATTATGAATTTCCTCAATTTAATGATACCCGCAAAGCAGATTATTAAATTTGTTTAATTAATTCTGAATATTTGATTTCAAAAATTCAAGATGAAGAAAAGTGAAAAAGCGAAATTTGTGTTGAAAGAGTTGCAAAAGTTATATCCGGAACCATCCATACCTCTTAATCACAAAGACCCTTTTACATTGCTCGTGTCCGTGCTGTTGTCTGCACAATGCACTGATAAAAAAGTCAATAAGATAACACCCATCTTATTTAACCTGGCTCACGATCCTTATGAAATGGCCAAACTCCCTGTAGCCAAAATAAAAAATATTATACACCCATGTGGCCTGAGCAACAGGAAATCTATAGCATTGCATGAATTATCAAAGATATTAACACAGAATTTCAACGGAGGTGTGCCTAATAATATAAGAGATTTGGAATCCCTTCCCGGTGTTGGACACAAAACTGCATCTGTTGTGATGGTCCAGGCATTTGAAAAAAAAGCATTTCCGGTTGACACTCATATTCACCGTTTGCTGTTCCGCTGGGGACTAACTAACGGAAAGAATGTGGTACAAACAGAATATGATGCCAAACGCATATTCCCTCCTTCTTCCTGGGCTGCATTACATCTTCAGTTGATTTATTACGGAAGAGAACATTGCCCGGCCCGCGGCCATAGACAAGAAAACTGTTTAATCTGCTCTAAAATTGGGGTTAAAAGCAGGATGTAATAATCAATCAGTTTTTCAAATATTCCACAAAACCAATCATTTCTGATTCCTGCACACTCAATGCTTTGGAATATGACAAAATGCGATCTATCAGAAGTTGATCTGGTTCATATAACTCATCCAAAATTTCTTCTTCAAATACAAGATGAATACATTTTTCACTTAATGCATCCTCTTCATTTTGGATATTAGCATATAATTCTTCAAGAGTAAAAGTAAAGACATTATCCATAGGCTTATATTATTTATTAAGTTCATATTTCAGGTTAACGCTTCTTTTAGATTATTATTATATAATCTGAAAAAATTAATAAGAAATTGATAAATCCACTTTTTTTTCATCAATCAGTTTGCGAAGATTTATCAGTGCGTATCTCATCCTGCCTAAAGCAGTGTTGATGCTCACACCGGTTTCTTCAGATATTTCTTTAAAACTCATTCTTTTGTAAATCCTCATCTTCAACACTTCCTTTTGTTCATAAGACAACAGGTCAACAAGCATGGTTAATTTTTCCTCAACACATTTGATGATCATTTCCTGTTCTTTGGTGATGTCTCCATTATGAATAATATCAACCATATTAAAACCCTCTTTGCTTTGAATTATTGGTTTATGTTTAGCCTTCCTGTAATTGTCGATAAATATGTTGTGAGCAATTCTTTTAACCCAAGGCATGAATTTACCCTCCTCCGTGTATTTCCCACTTTTAAATGAGTTGATTACTTTAATGAATGTGTCCTGAAATATATCATCTGCCATTTGCCTGTTCTTAACAAGCATCATAATATAAGAGTATATCTTACTCTTGTAGCGATCAATTAATGTTTTAAGGGCATTTTCATTGCCATTGACATAGCGCCTGATAAGCTCTTTATCACTAAGGGAATTAAGATACATACTTCCTCCTTTTTGTTTAGTTAAACCTCAACTCAAAAAGTAGATGTATGTATAGGCAAAAAGATTTAGTTAGCAGAATAAATTAAACCATAGTAACGAGATAAGTAGCAATATGGTTTCTGATTTCTTTTTTTTTATCAATAAAAGCAAATATAAAACATTGATGTGTACTTTTATAGATTTTTAACATTTATTAACAAGAAGAATTTATGTCATACTGATGAAAGAAGAATTGGATTATATTGTTGTGAGAGGAGCCAAAGCAAACAATCTTAAAAAAGTTGATGTCAAAATTCCTGTTAATAAACTTAATGTAATTACCGGTTTATCAGGATCGGGAAAATCTTCACTGGCATTTGATACCCTATTTGCAGAAGGACAGCGAAGATATATTGAGAGTTTATCTTCCTATGCCAGACAATTCCTTGGTAAGATAGAAAAACCAGCGGTAGATTCAATAACAGGAATTTCTCCTGCTATAGCGATTGAACAAAAAAACAAATCAGGCAATCCTCATTCAACCGTTGGAACAATGACCGAAATCCATGATTATTTAAAGTTGCTTTATGCCAGAATTGGAATAACTTATTCTCCAATATCTGGCAATAAAGTCAAAGCTTCATCTGTTGAGGATGTATTAAAAGAAATATTATCACAGGAGAAGGATTCAACAGTTGAAGTATATGCTCAATATGTATTTAATAATGCAATTGAAACCAATCAGATGGATGTATTGCTCCAAAAGGGATTCAGCAGGATAAAATATAAAGGCAAAATATACAATATTGAAGACATTGAACATCAAATACCTGAGAATACAATCGTCCAAATCGTAGTTGACCGTTTTCAGATTAATTCTGAAACGCTTAATAACAGGGGTAGAATTTCGGATTCAATTGCTACGGCATTTTATGAAGGAGATGGTTATTTATCAATTGCTATAAATAAAAACGGGACAACAAATATTTTTAATTATTCTAACCGTTTTGAGATGGATGGTATATCGTTTATTCCACCTTCAATCAAGCTCTTCAGTTTTAATAATCCTTATGGTGCCTGCCCAACTTGTGAAGGATTTGGACACATTATTGCAATAGATAAAGATCTCGTTATTCCAAATAAGAACTTATCTATTTATGAAGATGCTATTTCTTGCTGGCGTGGAAATAAATTAAGTATATGGAAAAAAAGGTTATTATTAAATGCTGACAAATTTGATTTCCCAATTCACAAACCATTCAATGAACTGACAGAAGACCAACAAAATTTACTATGGACAGGAAATAAATATTTCAAAGGGCTGAACTCATTTTTTAAACATGTCGAGAAAAAAAGTTATAAAATCCAATACAGGGTATTACTTGCAAGATATCGCGGACATACAATTTGTCCTGATTGTAACGGGAAAAGACTTAGAAAAGAAGCAGAATATGTAAAAATCAACAATAAATCCATTAATGACATTTTAGCAATGCAAATTGATGAAGCATTGCATTTTTTCAATAACATTTCTTTATCCGAATATGAATTAAAAGTAGTAGAACAAATATTAATTGAAATAAAGAATCGTTTACAATTTCTTGTAAATGCCGGATTGTCTTATATTACCTTGTCAAGGAAAACTTCAACACTTTCAGGTGGTGAATTTCAACGTGTAAGCCTGGCCAACTCAATTGGTAACAACTTATCTGAAACAATTTATATCCTAGATGAGCCCAGTGTTGGTTTGCATCCCAAAGACATAAACAGATTGTTGCTTATCTTAAAGGAATTGCGAGACCTTGGAAATACAGTAATTGTAGTAGAACATGAAGAAGAAATCATCAACAATGCTGATTATTTGATCGATTTAGGACCGGAAGCAGGTGTTCTTGGTGGTGAGATAATGTATCAGGGGAACCTTGATGGCTTTAAAAAAGGTGCGAAGAATAGCCTCACTTCAAAGTATCTTTCAGGACGTGAAAAAATCGAATTGCCTTCCTCAAGAAGAACATGGAAGAAATCAATAAAGATTGTTGGTGCTACACATAACAATTTGAAGTCAATAGAGGTGAACTTTCCTTTAGGTGTAATGACAGTGGTATGCGGAGTTAGTGGATCCGGAAAATCATCCCTTGTAATAGATGTTTTAAGCAAAGGCTTGATTAATGCTCTCAAAATATCGTCCATTAAACCCGGAAAATTTTTAAAATTAGAAGGGGACATCGGTTTGATATCAAATATTGAAATTATTGATCAATCTCCGTTGGGAAAATCATCGCGATCTAACCCTGTCACATATTTAAAAGCTTTTGATGATATAAGAGAATTATTCGCCAGACAGCAACTATCGAAAATTTATGGTTATAAGCCTTCGAAGTTTTCATTTAATGTTGAAGGTGGCCGTTGTGATACATGCCGGGGAGAGGGCGAAATCATCGTTGAAATGCAGTTTATGGCAGATGTTCATTTACAATGTGATGTCTGTAAAGGGAAAAGATATAAAGAAGATATATTAGCAGTAGAATATAAAGGCAAAAACATCAGCGATATTTTAAACATGTCAATTGATGAAGCCTTGTCCTTTTTTGCATCATCTTCACACGAAAACTCATTGTTAAAAAGAATCTGCCATAAATTATTGCCTTTGCAGGAAGTTGGGTTGGGGTATCTTCCAATCGGACAATCTTCCAGCACATTAAGCGGAGGAGAGAGTCAAAGAGTAAAACTTGCATCTTTTCTTCTAAAAAAGTCAAAATCGGGAAAACAAATATTTATTTTTGATGAACCAACAACAGGATTGCACTTTCATGACATTCACAAATTGATACTTGCATTCAATAAACTTATTGAGCAAGGGCATACATTGATAATAATTGAACATAACCCCGAAATAATTAAGAGTGCTGACTGGCTTATAGAATTAGGTCCTGGGGGAGGAAAAGATGGGGGGCGATTATTGTACCAAGGTGTACCCGAAGGTTTAAAAAAAGCAACTAATTCTGTAACTGCTGAGTATGTGATGCATAAATTATAATTAGTTGATAATAATCTGTATCGCTCATATAACGGGATGTCTTATTGCGTTTGACACGGGATTCATGCAAGTAATTTAATTTCGCCTTTTGGTATTGGATGAAAAAACAATTACTCATTGTAACAGATTTATATCCACGATTTGAAGGAGATATGCGTGGAATATTCGTTCAGGATTTTGCTGCTAGCTTATTACCTTATTGTGATATTACAATTTTTAACCCTATTGCTTCCGGGGAAAACCCTGGTGTAAACACATATAATCATAACAAGATTAAAGTCATCTCATATACACATTCCAAAAAGAGCAAGAATTTCCTAAACAAACCATTTATTTATCATCAGGTGTTAGTTAAAAGCACAGAGCTATGTAAAAAACTGGGTATGTTCGATTTGATTCATGCTCATGGAAGCGTTATAAGCGGAAGTATTGCCAGAAAGACTGCAAACAATATTCCTTTTTTAATTACTGAACACACAGGCCCTTTTTCAACAATTTCCAAAAAACCAATCCTATACAGAACTGCTAAATATAATTTAGAACATGCAGATGTTGTGCTTACCGTGAGCAGATATCTGAAAAATGAAATTATTAAATCAGGTATCCATCCAAGACGATTAGAAATAACCGGCAATCCTGTTGATGAAAAACTATTTCATTTGGCATGCAGTAAAACACGTTTAAAAAATATTCTTTTTATTGCCAGGTTTGATAGCGCAAAAGGGGGCCTAAACACCTTAAAAGTATTTCATAGATTAACCGGTTCTTATCCTGATTGGTCTCTTACTATGATAGGAGAAGGTGAAGAAGAGAGATTAATTCACGATTATGTCAAATTGAATAAGCTGACCCAAAGAGTCAGAATTAAAAAGTTTAAACCCCGCGAAGAACTCATCAATGAATATCACAATGCGGCATTTTTTATTCTTCCAAGTATGCATGAAAGTTTTGGATTGGTTTATATTGAAGCAATGTCTTGCGGATTACCTGTTATTGCTCCTGAGATTACTGCTCCTAAAGAATTCATCAATCGGGATTGCGGTTTGCTGATTGATCCGGCAAACCTGAAACAGATTGAAAATGCTATGCAAAACATGATGGATAATTATATGAAATATGATAGTAATTTGATAAGGAATAAAGTAATAAAGAAATACGGAAAAGTTGTATTTGGGCAACACATTAATAATATTTATAATTCTATTTTAAAATGTGCGGAATAGGTGGTATTTGGAGATCTGCGGGAATAGATCCTAAAGAACTTATTACCATGAGTACCCTCATGGAACACAGAGGGCCAGACGATGAAGGTTATTGCTTAATATCTCCCGATAACGAATTAAAACATTGCCGTGGTAACGATACTCCTGTTCAGCTTGAAGAGCTTCCTCACATTCAAAATGTAAATTCTTCTTCTTTTTTAACAGGATTGCTGCACAGACGACTATCAATCCTGGATACAAGTTATCTCGGACATCAACCAATGTCCTTTGCAAATAAATTCGTCTTAATCTTTAATGGCGAGATTTATAATTTCCGGGATATCAGAAATACATTAATAAAGAATGGTTCACAATTCAAATCAGGAACAGATTCAGAAGTCCTGCTGGAACTTTTAGGTAAATATGGAATTGAGTCCATTTGCAAATGTATCGGTATGTGGGCGTTTGCCCTATATGATATCCAAAATAAGAAATTGCTGTTATGCAGGGATCGATTTGGGATCAAACCACTATATTACATTCATGGGGATAAATATTTTGCATTTGCTTCAGAGATCAAACCCTTATTAACTTTAAAAGAATGTTCTTTAAAAGCCGATAACAACCTATGCATTGAATACATCTCATTTGGAACACAAACCACACCCGATAAAACTCTTTTCTCCGATATACTTGAAGTCCCTCCCGGAAGTTATATAGAACTTGACTGCAGCAATGGTACCTATACCAATTATAACTACTACTCTTTAAGAGAAGCAGTCAAAAAAAAATCTGTCAATAGCGATCTGCCTGCCATAAGTAAAGAATTTGAAGAAAGATTTCATGAATCAGTACAGATGCACATGATTACTGATGTCCCCTTAGGTTCGTGTCTTAGCGGTGGTCTTGATTCCAGTGCAATTGTTCAATGTGCAGCTGAACATTCAGAAGCACTGAACACTTTTACTGCTTCTTATCCCGGAAGCGTTGTCGATGAATCAAATTTTGCCAGGCAAGTGGTCAATCATTGCAACAATATAAAAGCACATTATACCTTTCCCGATGCTGATTTATATTGGCAAGATATTGATAAGATGATCCGGCACCAGGAACTACCTGTCAATTCAACATCACCATTTGCACAATGGCAGGTAATGAACTTAGTACATGATAAAGGGATCAAAGTTTTGTTAGATGGACAAGGTGCTGATGAAATTCTTGGCGGTTACTATCAATTTGCCGGAATTTATTTAATCGATTTGTTAAGAAAATGGAACTTCAAAAAATCATTGAAAGAATACTTTTTATTAAAAAAACATTTTACGCCTAAAATGAATGTGGCATTAGCCCGTTCATTATTTTACTTCTTACCACCCGGAATACAAAGATTTATAAGAGCAGAAAACAGACTGGGAATGAAGATGATAAATCCAGCATTTTCAAATAATTTAAAGACCATTGATGTTCCCGCAAGAGGAGGGCGATCATTTGTCGGGTTTTCAATAGGCGGTATGAAATTTGGCATGAGACAATTACTAAGATATGAGGATAGAAATTCAATGGCATTCTCAATTGAAGCCAGGGTGCCTTTCCTTGAACACAGGCTTGTAGAAACTGCTTTAGCGCTTCCCTTGTCACTAAAAATCAATGATGGCTGGACCAAATATATATTAAGAAAAACGCTCGACAATCTTTTGCCGGAAGAAGTTGTATGGAGAAAAGATAAACTCGGATTTGTTACACCTCAAAACCAATGGAAACAAACACTGTCTTCAAAATTAAAACAGTATTTAGCGGATGCAAACATACCGGATATAATCAACCGGAAATACCTGATCGAATTATGTGATACAGATTTACAATCCCCATCCCATCAATCGGAATTCTGGCGCGCTTTTTCTTTTATTAAATGGGTTGAGATAATGAATGTTGAATTTAAGTGAGATAACATTCTTATTGCTCATCGATAATATCACCAAAAACTTTTTTAAACTTTTCCAGTTTCGGGCTTATTACCATCCTGCAATAAGGTTGATTAATATTCTCGTTGTAATAATTCCTATGGTAATCTTCTGCCGGAAAGAAATTTGTTAGCTCCTCAATCTGCGTAACAACCGGTGAATCCCAAACCGAAGAATCATTAATTCTTTTCTTATATTCTTCCGCTTTTATTTTTTGTTGCTCATTTGTATAAAAAATGACTGATCGATACTGATCTCCAATATCTTTTCCCTGTCTATTCAAAGTTGTTGGATCATGAGTTTGCCAAAACACCTGAAGCAACTTATCAAAACTTATAATATCAGGATTAAAAACTATGTAACATACTTCAACATGACCTGTTTTTCCTGAGCACACTTGTTCATAGGTAGGATTTTGAGTATGTCCCCCCGCATAACCAGGAGACACTTTTATAACGCCTTTGATTTCAGAAAACACTGCTTCTACACACCAAAAACATCCCGCCCCAAAAACTGCAACCTCTTGTTTGTAAGAACCATCAACCTGATTATCGTTGTATTTCATATTTTCAGTTGAATAAGAATGACTTGTAATAATGACAAAAAAAGAAAGAAATATGATAATTACCGGAAGCCTCATTATCATAGATACGAAAGATAAGCCCATACAAATGATTTTTTTTATTATTGATGCGTTTAACATTACAGCTAAAACAAAACAAGAAGCAGCATAAATCAATTTCAAAACAT
>CAZUDW010000042.1:0-22270 GCA_964619305.1 uncultured Flavobacteriales bacterium | reverse complement strand
TCAGTATTGAACCAGAGCAGTTCAGTATTGAACCAGAGCAGTTCAGTATTGAACCAGAGCAGTTCAGTATTGAACCAGAGCAGTTCAATATTGAACCAGAGCAGTTCAGTATTGAACCAGAGCAGTTCAGTATTGAACCAGAGCAGTTCAGTATTGAACCAGAGCAGTTCAATATAGAACCGGAGCAATTCAATATTGAACCGGAACAATTCAGTATTGAACCAGAGTAATTCAGTATAACAATCAAATATTAAAAATAAATAACACTGATGTCTCTCATTTATAAATAATCTTACTTTCGCAGCGAAAATTTAATTGTAAACCTTAAAATTTAAAAATGAAAAAACTTTTATTTATCGCTTCTGTCTTTTTGTCTGCTTCAGCAATTGGCCAGAACAGCCTGAAAGCAACAGGCAACAATAATGCGCCACTAATTTTTATAAATCCAAATACTGCAGGGAATTGCTCTTATCAACAGGTTGGTAATAATCTTGAAAATGGATATGCTTCATATTATCTGGGAACTACTATCTATTATCAGGAAGCCGATGCTTTTGATGTTCCTGCAAATGAGACATGGCAAATACAAGGTGTACGTAGTAATTTCTTTAGAAACGGGACTCCTACTGGGCATTGGACACGTTTGTTGTCTGATGCAGGTAATACCCCTGGTACAGAAATTACCTTTATTAAAACTAATACCTTGACTTCAACAATCGTGGGAAACAATTATGGTTACGATGTTCATGAGATCACTGTAATGCTTCCTTCACCTTGGACTATAACCGGTGGTATATCAGGTACAAGATACTGGTTAGTTAATATGGATGAATCTTCAAGCATGACTTATTGGGAAAATCGTTCAGATTATAACTATAATAACACTAATGGTTATCAATGGGTAGGAACGTCTGGTCCATGGAATATTAATTCATCGGTAACCTCTCATGTTTTTGAAATACTCTACAACACCCTGGATTCCGTTCAAACGAGCATTTGTAAAGGAGACAGCATTCTGCTCGGAGGAAATTATGTCGGTACAGCTGGGATATACACAGATACTTCACTCAACATCAATGGCTGTGATTCTGTAACAGTTGTTGATCTGTCAATTGATTCTGTAATCGTTTCCCTCAGCTCTTTTACCAACGATACTGTATGTGGTGATGACAGCCTTGTGCCACTTCCTGCCGGTTCTCCTTCAGGAGGTGTGTATAATGGTACTGGTGTGAGCGGCAACTATTTCGATCCTACTATAGCTGGTGCCGGTACGTTCACCATTTTCTACACTTTTACCGATACTGTGACAGGATGCTTTGCTACCGATTCAACCATGATTTTTGTTGATACCGTGATGGTTGCACTGAGCCCTTTCTCCAGTGATACTGTATGCGACAATGGCGGACTTGTTCCTTTACCCTCTGCTTCTCCTGCAGGTGGCAGCTATAGCGGAACAGGAGTGGTTGGAACCGATTTCGATCCTATGGTGGCAGGAATTGGTAACCACACTATTTACTATTCATTTACTGACTCCGTTACCATGTGCAGCGGAATGGATTCTGTTCAGATCAATGTAAAAAGCTGTGTGGGTATTGAAGATAACTCACATGCAACAACGCTTTCTGTATATCCGAATCCTGTGCATGATATGCTTCGGATCTATATGTCATCGGGAAACTCAATCGCAGGAATTCACCTCGAATCTATTACCGGTGAGGAACTGCTTTATCTTCCGATTGAAGGTATGAATTACGCAAGTGTTGACATGAGCTCTTTTGCTATGGGTTGCTACCTGCTTAAAATCAACACCGCAAACGGCATAACCATCACAAGACAGCTTATTAAATAATTTTATCTTTTACATACTAAAAAAACGGCTTTTAGATAAGAGCCGTTTTTTTTATTGCATTTTTGCATCAAATGGCTGGTTTATACATTCATATCCCATATTGCAGACAAGCCTGCCATTATTGTGATTTTCATTTCTCCACTTCTCAGCAAACCAGAAATGCCCTGATTAAAGCTATTTGCAAAGAGATTGAAATAAGAGCATACTACCTTGATGCAATTGTTCTGGATAGCATATATTTTGGAGGAGGGACTCCGTCTTTACTGCAGGATGAGGAAATTGATCAGATATTTTCTGTTATCTATAAACATTACAGCACAATTCAGGATGTTGAGATTACTTTAGAAGCCAATCCTGATGATATCGCCAAAAACAAACTTGCATTTTTTGTCAGTTCCGGCATTAACCGATTGAGTCTTGGCGTGCAGTCTTTTTATGATGATGACCTGAAACTTTTAAATCGAAGCCATCATGCAAGCACCTCAAAGAAGGCAATAAATATAATCAGGGATTCTGATATAAATACATTCAGCATAGATCTGATTTATGGCATTCCCGGTATGGATCAAACCAAATGGAAGAACAATCTTTCCATTGCAACAGATTTGAGCATTCCCCATCTTTCATGTTATTGCCTTAGCGTTGAGGAAAAAACGGCATTAAATCATTTTATTCAAAAAGGGATTATCCCGGGTTTAGATGAAGATTTAGCTGCTGATCAATTTTCACTGACAATGAAATATCTTAGTCGGGAAAATTACATTCAATACGAAATCAGCAATTATTGCAAATCTGGAAATGTTTCAAAACACAACAGTAATTACTGGAATCATCAGCCATATATTGGGATAGGCCCGTCAGCCCACTCTTTCAATGGTTCTGAAAGGAGTTGGAACGTCTCAAACAATTATAAATATATAAATTCAATAATGCAAAATCAACTCCCGGCCACCTCAGAATCTCTTACCACTACAAACTTTTTTAACGAATATATACTGACAGGACTAAGAACAATACAAGGATGTGATACTGCATATATTCAGGACAAATTTGGAGATAGATACACAAATCATTTTATTACTTCTATTCAATCTATTCCGGATGAATGGATAAACAATGATAAGAATTGTTTCCAACTCACAGACAGAGGCAAATTATTTGCTGATAAAATTGCAGAAACGTTATTTTTTATATCTCCTGAGAATTCATAACGAAAACCTTATGATTTATTTGCAGTATAGAGTTTTTTATCTACTTTTATCACCGCATTTGTATTAATCGTGTTAATTTTAAAATATTATTTTGTATGCCGCGCAAATCAAAAATAGATAAAACTGATTTGAAAATTCTTAAAATCCTTCAGGAAAGAGGGAGAATAACAAATCTGCAATTGTCAAAAGAGATCGTCCTTTCTCCTGCTCCAACGCTTGAAAGAGTGAAGAAGTTAGAGAGAGCCGGAATCATCAGGAGTTATCATGCAAGAGTCAACCCAAGCGATCTTGGTCTTGGCGTACAGGCAATAATCCAGGTAACCCTTGCAAGGCAAATGGCAGACCCTATTCAAAAATTTGTTACACAAATAAACGCTCTGGCTGAAGTGATGGAGTGCTACCAGACAACCGGAGCTTTCGATTATGAACTCAGAGTAATTACAAAAGATATCACACACTTCAATCAATTCATTACTGAGAAACTAAGCCAGATAGAAGAAATAGGAGAATTCCAGTCTTCAATCATTCTTGATACAATAGTGCATTCAAGTGTGCTGCCACTGGATTATGATTAATGAATATTGAAAGCTTACGTGATTTTTGTCTTCAATTCAAGGGAGTAACTGAAGAATTCCCATTTGACGAAACCACACTGGTATTTAAAGTTATGGGAAAAATGTTTTTGCTGACTGACCTTGTCGGAGACTTGTCTATCAATGTCAAATGCGATCCGGAAACAGCGCAGGAATTGAGGGAGAGATACTCTTCTGTGGTGCCGGGTTATCATATGAATAAACGACACTGGAATACCATACTTATTGATGGATCCATTCCTGATGACATGATCAAAAGCTGGATTAAAGATTCATACCGCCTTGTAGTGAAAGGACTGAGTTCCGCAAAGAGAAAAGAAATTAAAAAAGACTAAATTTTTATATAGAAATAAATTTTCCAGGATAGGACAAAAGCCCGGTTCATTAAACTTCATAATTTCGCAGAATCACTAATTCCAATATTATGATGTTCAATAAATTATCAGGGAAATTTCTTAAATATTTCTTTCAGGGGATACTTGTAACAGTGCCGTTGGCAATCACCGTGTATATCATTATTAAGTTATTTCTTCTGATAGATAACATTATACCGATTGATATACCCGGTCTTGGCTTGATCATATTAATAGTTTCTATTACTATTATTGGTTTTGTCGGGAACACGTTCATAGCCATACCGATAAGATCTTACCTGATGCGCTTAATTAAAAAAGTACCCCTGATCAATACCATTTTCAAATCCGTTAAAGATCTTTTATCTGCTTTTGTTGGTAACAAGAAACGATTTACAGAACCTGTTCTCGTAAAAGTGAACAAGGATTCTGATTTGGAGAAGATTGGTTTTATAACGCGCAATGATTTGTCAGAACTTGGTATAACAGATGGCAAAGTTGCTGTTTATCTGCCACATTCATATGCTTTTTCAGGTAATCTCTTTATCGTTCCAAAAGAGAATATCACCCCGATTAATGGAACTGCATCTGACATCATGACATTTATCGTTTCAGCTGGTGTCGTAGATGTTGACCACTCTGAATCTGATTCAAAATAAATAATACAAACAATGTTTAAAACAATTCTGTTAATAGCAATTATTTTATCTTCATATACAGCTTATTCACAGAGTAAGATCAAGGTAGAAGAGAAAAATAAAGATGGGCATAAAGTTATGGTAACCACAATTTATGAAGCATCCAAAGCAGATGTTGAAAAAGCCTGGCGCTCAAAAATGAAAAACATGGGGTGTAAAATATCCCAGGGAGGGTTGTTTGCTGACGACTGCAAATGGAGTAAAATCGGGGACAATACTTTTGATGTGTATTGTAAGCTAAATAACGGAGATGATAATTCAATCCAGATGGAAGTAGCCGTTGACCTTGGAGGCACTTATTTATCTTCTTCCAGTCATGCTTCCCAATTTAAAGCAATGAAAAACCTGCTTTATGATTTCGCTGTTGAAACAACACGTAACGCAATAGGCGATCAGCTGAAAGAGGCAGAATCATTACTCTCTACATACGAAAAAGAACAGAAAAAGCTAATAAAAAGGAATGAAAAGCTTCATGAGTTGATAGAAGAGTGCAAAGAAAAAATAACCCAGGCAGAAGCAGATATTAAAGAGAATGAGACCAATCAGGATGATAAAATCAAGCAAATTGAAGAACAAACTAAGGTGGTAGAAGAAGTTAAAATTAAACTGAACGCAACAAAATAAGTAACACTTTTCTTTTATTTATAGCAATCTTATTTTCTAATCCACACAATGATTCTTTAAAAAATAAGAAATGAGGAAAGATTTAATCAAACTACATTTCATTGTTTTATTATGGGGATTTACTGGTGTTCTGGGAGCTCTTATCCAGTTGTCTGCGATCTACATAGTATTCTACAGGCTATTAATTGCGACCACTGGTATTTTTATCTGGATGGCTTATACGAAGATGTCTTTCAAAATAATGTCACGTGATTTGATGCTGATTATTGGAACAGGCATCATAATAGCATTCCATTGGATCACTTTTTTTCATGCAATAAAGGTTTCAAACATTTCTGTTGCTCTTGCTTGCATGTCAGCGGTTTCAGTATTTGTTGCATTACTTGAACCACTTTTCTTTAAAAGAAGGATTATCTTGTATGAATTGTTTTTTGCATTATTAACCGTTGCAGGTCTTTACCTGATATTCAGATTTGAACCCGGATATAGAACGGGTATATTATTCAGCATAACTTCTGCCTTTCTTGCTGCATTGTTTACTGTAATCAATGGCATTTATATAAAAAAACACAGCTCCGATATCATTACATTGTATGAAATGATCGGTGGTCTGGCAGCAATAAGCATCTATATATTCCTGACTGATGGTATTATTATTAAACAATTTTATATCGATTTATATAGCTTTTTCTGGCTTCTGATATTAGGGACCATATGTACATCATATGCTTTTATGGAAAGCGTGAAAATCATGAAGAAACTTACTCCTTTCACTGTTGCAATTACGGTGAATCTCGAACCTGTGTATGCAATTATTCTGGCGGTATTGATCTTTGGTGATAAAGAGTTTATGAGTTTGGGATTTTACATTGGAACATCAATAATCCTTACTACTATTTTTGCAAATAGCTGGTTGAAAAGCAGGAAAAAGCAGAAGTTACAATAGTGAAAACTTTATTTATAAATTAGCAAAGTACCATTTTGCATGCAACATTTTACTTATAGAAGGAATTATTTTGATTTTAAAACGAGGGAAGTAAAAATCGGGCTGAGCGCTATTGGTGGTGATAATCCTATACGCATACAAAGTATGACTACCACCAACACAATGGATACAATCGCGACTGCAGAACAATGCCTCAGGCTTGTTAAAGCAGGTTGTGAATATGTCCGCATTACAGCTCCAAGCATCCAGAGCGCCCAGAACCTGGCAAATATCAAGAAGGAGTTGCAGGGCAGGGGTTGTCATGTGCCATTAATTGCAGATATTCATTATACACCTAAGGCAGCTGAAATTGCTGCGAGAATAGTTGAAAAAGTGAGAATCAACCCTGGTAATTATGCTGATAAAAAGAAATTCCAGGTTAAATCATATTCCGAACTGGAATATTTGGCAGAACTTGAGAGAATTCGGGCCAGTTTTCTTCCATTTATCAGAATCTGCAAAGAAGAAGGAACAGCTATAAGAATAGGGACAAATCACGGATCATTAAGTGACCGCATTATGAATCGTTATGGAGATACATCTGAAGGAATGGTAGAATCAGCCATGGAATTCGTTCGTATTTGTAGTGAAGAGGGAGTTCATAACATTGTTCTATCCATGAAAGCAAGCAATCCTGCTATTATGATTGAAGCTAATCTGATGTTGGTTGAGAAAATGATTGCTGAAAATATGAATTATCCTCTGCATCTGGGAGTAACGGAAGCAGGAGACGGAATCAGTGGTAGGGTTAAATCTGCAATTGGTATAGGCACATTACTCTCTAAAGGCATTGGCAATACGATTAGGGTATCTCTAACCGAAAATCCTGAAGAAGAAATACCATTTGCATCAATTCTTGCGAAAAAGAATAACAACCCGGTTACTTGTGGTGGTTTCCAGCTTGAAGAGTGTCAAATTCCAAATAAGAGGATATCCAGGCAAGTGCAGAAAATTGGTGGCAAAAATCCTGCTGTCGTCATTTCGGACCTGAATAAGTTTGATAAAGTTCATCCAACAGATTTTATTGAAGCTGGTTATGTGTTCAATCCTTCATCTGAAGAATGGTCAACAGTCGGACCACCATCAGATGTTATTTATGTAGGAAAGTATGTGCCTGAATTCAAAATCCCAGATTCCGTTCATGTAATTTGCGATTATTCTGCATGGAAATCTGCAGGAAATCCAGAGAATTGTTTCCCTTTAATAAATGCTGCTGAATACTTAAACCTCAAGGAGAATAAGCATGATTTGATCATGGTTAAAACTTACCCGGAAGACGTTACAACCGAACTGATCAACAATATAGATGAAGATATCGCATCAGTACTTTTAGTGTGTTCACGTAATAATGAAGATATTGTTAAATTGAACACTGTTTTCAAATTGTTAACAGAAGCTGGATGTAATGTACCCTTGATTATTGGAAACTCATATTCCGGTCTTAATTCAGAGGAATATATTGCATATGCTGCTTCAGATATGGGAGACATCCTGCTTAACAATCATGTGGATGGGCTTTTTATACAACAAGGAGATTGTTGCAGTACACAATTCGCAAGAAACATTGCATTTAGCATTTTGCAAGCTACCCGCTTACGAATATACGGAACTGATTATATCTCATGTCCATCCTGCGGGAGAACTTTATTTGATTTACAAAAAACAACAGCTATAATCAAAAAAAGAACCGGACATCTTAAAGGTTTGAAAATTGGGATAATGGGTTGTATAGTCAACGGACCAGGAGAAATGGCTGATGCAGATTATGGGTATGTAGGCACGGGTCATGGTCTCATCACGCTATACAGGGGAAAAGTAGTGATGAAACGCAATGTTCCTGAAACAGATGCAGTTAATGAATTGATCAATCTGATCAAAGAGCAAGGAGATTGGGTCGATTAAAACTATCTAATAAATTTCAAACCGTCTTTATTGAGAATCAAAAGTGGGAGGCACTTCCGGATCAGTAAAAATGATAAACTCACCCCTGTCTTTTTCCTCTTTGAAATCCACTTTAGGAAAATCGTCATCTCTGGATGCAGATATTACCAACACTTTCAAGTTTGGCGAATATCGTTTTAATTGCTGCACTATCCCAAAATGCTGATCCGTATGAAACCGTCCATTTACATGCATTACTTTCTTTCCCGGATTATCCTTCAAATATTCTGAAATGGAATATGCCATTGTAGCATCCCAAAGAGATTGCCCATCCAGAGACATATTTGCGGCATAACTATGCTTAGGACCCAAAGTATCAGCGACAGCATCTGCCGGTTTATCCGGATCAGGTTTCAAACCCATAACAATCATCAGTTTTTCTTTATACTCCCCTGAAGCAGACATATAGGGAAGTGGCGCTATATTTTGTTTTGCCTGCTCAGATAATTTCTCTAACCCTGATTGCGTTTCTTTACTGGCAATACTTACATATCTGAACGGAGCATTGGCAGCAATCACATTAAGTTCGTTTTCTTTTGCAAATTCCACTAAAGGTTTATAATCACTATAATTTTTCCATTGCCGTGAATCTTTGTTGAAATAATATTCTTTTATCCATCCATTCAAATATTCATCTATAATATATTGAACATCTCTGTCAAACATCTCAAGTGATAAAGCCAATTCTTTTCCATACTTGCTATAAAGTTTTTTAAACAATGTACTTTCCAGGTAATGTGTGACTGCATCATTATGCTCTTCCCCATAAAATACAACATCATAATCATCCATTGCTTTGATAATCTCTTTCAGGGATGATTTTTTATTTGTTAAAGAACTATAGACCAAATAGTTTTTATCTGAAATAGCAACCTCTTTTTTTGTCGCATCTTCTCCTTTCTTTCTTGCTTTATCTTGCCCGTTCACATCATTGGTCGCTATGATTAATCCAACAGACAGACAAGCATACAATATTTGTTTGTTTATCATCTTTATCGTTTAACTTATTAAATCAGAGTTATTAAATCAAACCGTAATAAACATCTGATAACTTTATTCATATTCTTTTACTGTATTACAACACGAATACAGAATTCGGATTTATTGGTTTTCAAATGCATAAGATAAATGCCCGGCATAATAGTTTTTGTTTCAATGACCTTTTGTAGCCTTCCCTGCTTTATCATAACATCCTGCAATAATACAACTCTACCGAAAATATCACTAAGTATCAAATGACCGCCACCGTCTTCAAAGTTCCTTCCAACTATATTTAGGATGTCTCCTGCCGGATTGGGATAAGCAATTAAATCGTATTTATCCCCATTCATAGCAATTCCTGTAAACAAATCAACCTGAACGCATGTGTCTTTTGTGCAGCCATTAGCATCTGTAATTGACACACAATAGTTACCAGTGCATAAGCTATCCGCAGTTTGAGTTGTTTGAAAGTTGGCGTTTGAATCCCAGATATACAAATATGGTGTAGTTCCGCCTGATACATTCACAGTAGCACTTCCATCACAATTCCCGTTATCATCCGTTGATGAGATGGATAATATTATTGGAGCCGGTTCATTTATCGTCATGGTATCAACTTTAGTGCATGCATTATTATCAGTAATAGTTACAGTATATGTGCCTGCTGGTAAATTAGATACAAAAGCTGTTGTTGCTCCGGTACTCCAGTTATAAGAATAAGGTGTAGTTCCTCCGTAAGCTATCAAGAAAACAAATCCCGTACTATTACCATTACAAAGAATATCCAGTGTTGAATCTACTGTTGTAATAGGGGCCGGCTCAACAATATCAACAGTTGATACCACACTGTCTCCATTGTTGTCTACTACGGTAACATGATATGTTCCATCACACAAACCGGTTGCCGTTTGCGTAGTCTGATTGTTATTATCATCCCACTGGTAATTATATGGAGATAATCCTCCGTTTGGGGTTGCTGTTGCTGTACCATCACAATCACCATTACACAAAGGATCAGTAGATGTGATATTAACAGAAAAGGCAGATGGAGCATATATTTTCACATTGTCTATTGCCCAATACCAATCCCAGTTACCAGTATAATAAAACCTGATCTGCATGTTTGCATTAATGAATGGCGACAAATCAATGGTTTGATGATCGGGATTCAGCCAGGTGCCATAATTACCTCCGGTGAAAGTGGCAACCGGAATCCAGGAAGATCCATTATATACTTCAACGACACCTATGCCATTCAACCAGAAGCGAAAATACTGATCAAATTCCAATGTAAGCGTTGAAACAGCGGATGCGTCAAACACATTGCTGTATAAATATTCATTGGCAACACAATATACTGCCGGCAATTCGCTATCAATTATCACAAATTCAGTACTATCAAGAGAGTATGACATCCCCTGCCCTCTCCAGCCGTTGGTAGTTCCTATCCATTTAATTGAATCCCCCGAACTGTTTCCGCAGGTTGGGATCGTTTTACTCCAGTTTATTGGTATTCCATTGTTGAAATTTTCATCTATAAATGTTTGAGAATTTGCAGGAATTTGCAAGGAGATCAAGATGATGATGACCAATGCATTTGTTTTAAAAGTTTTCATTTTTTAAGTTTATATTTGATTAAATACATGATTAATTAGTATATAAATTTTTAAAAGTTAACAGACAAATGAATTACTTCATCACCTCTTTGGATTACTGCTGTTGTCTGATCTCCTTTTGTAAAATTATTCATAGCTTTCATATAGGACATCATATCGACCACATCATAATCACCCAGTTTAATAAGTATATCTCCTTTCATTATACCAGCCTTTGCTGCTGGTTTGTCTTCAGAAGAAAGGCCATCTATTTTCATCCCTTTTCCATCATACATATAATCGGGAATAACCCCCATTGACAATCTTGGTTTAGAAATATTTTCTGATGATTGACCGACATCATTGGTCTTGCTAAATATAAGCTTACCATCTGCTTCAGTCTTGCCTATAACAGCAGTAATGAATTTCATTATTGAAATCATACCGTTATAATTGATTTTGTCTTCATCATCGGTTGGCTTATGATAATCAGTATGCATTCCACTGAAGAAATGTAAAACCGGAATATTTTGAAGATAAAAAGAAGTATAATCTGATGGCCCGCTTCCCGATGCTTTACTTTTAACGGATATGCTGTCTATTTGAATATGTGGCAAGATTTTATTCCATTCCGGAGAGGTACCTGTTCCATATAATGCCAGTTTTTTTTCATGTTGATCCAATCGCCCCACCATATCCAGATTGAGCATATAATTTACCTTTTTAAGATCAACTGTAGGATGCTTGGCGAAATAAGATGAACCAATCAATCCTTTCTCTTCACCTGAAAAAGCAATAAAAAGATAGTTGTTATGAGTTAAATTGCCTTGAGAAAGATACCTGGCAAGTTCAATTACCTCAGCCGTTCCACTGGCATTGTCGTCTGCACCATTATAAACTTCATGATGCGGATTGGAATTTGTTGTACCAAATCCCCCAAAGCCAAGATGATCGTAGTGAGCTCCGATAATAATAAGATTGTCTTTGTGGTTGTCGAGAAAACCTATAATATTTTTCCCTGTTCTTTTGATAGATTTTAAGTTGGCAGATATCTCTGCTGATTTGGCGCTCTTATTTTTCAGAGAAGTATTTGCATTTTCTTGCACGAAAAGTACGGGAATACTGGCAGGAGAAATTTTTGAAAATTTTTCAGAACTGAACTCCGGATTTTCAACGGTAGTATCAGAATTAATAAAGATAACAGCAGCGGCTCCTTTGGCTTCAGCGGTAGTAATTTTAGTTCTCAGATCAGCATAATTTTTATATTTAGAATGAGGATGGAATCCATCCGGAGAAGAATATTCTATAACGAAGATTTTTCCCTGCAGATTTTTTAAAGATGCATAGTCATTGTGTTGTAGTGAAGGTGCATCAATACCATAACCGCAGTATTCAAGTCCAGCATTTACGCTACCATTTGAAGAATATATCAGAGGATAAAAATCGCTGTCAAGAGTGAATTCCTGCTTGTCAATTTTTAAAGAATTACCTTTATTATATTCGATGTGATCTGTATATTCAAAAGTCTGCAGAAATCCGTCTTCTCCTTTAGGGACTAACCCAATGGTTTTAAACTGGTTCTCAATATACGCAGCAGCCATTTCCTCTCCTTTAGTTCCTGTTTCTCTGCCTTCATACTTATCTGATGCCAGTGTAGCTATATGAGTTTTTAGATTTTGAGCAACGTTATTATCATTTAAGTATTGATTCTGCCCTTCAACATGAACCGACAACAGATATCCTGCTGCAAAAGTTAATAATAACCTTGTTTTTCTATAATTTCTCCTTCTGTCCAAACTCTTAAGTTTATTTCAAAATTAAAAAACTGTATATAATACATCTATCAAAAATAATCTGCAAAATTACTGTTTCAGTCAACAAATTTAAGATAATTTCCACGAAAGATTATCTACCTGCTATTTAAAAAAACTTCTTTTTATACTTTTATTTCAACTGCAATTCATATTGTTCAATTTTTTACTTTTTTGCTAATAATAGGATCAATTTGATTTATAGCAACGATACATGATTCCATAGACCGCCTCATTGATAAATCACCGGGTGGTCTTATCAAGACCTTTTGAAACATACCCCGAAAATTCACCTATTTTTGTTATAAGTTTACTATAATTCATAAGCGCATCCTGTGTTGTTAGTGAACTTCAAAGGCAACGAACTTATGTTTTTATGCCTGCAAAAGTTACCCCGTTTTTAAGGGATGAAAAAAGAGTATTTCCATTTGGGTGTTCATCCAAGACTTTGTTAATCAAAAGGTTGAGTCCGTTTTTATTGGGATTTCGGGGTAGCTTCAATAAATTGTCCGTTGACTTTCTTGTGATTACTTGTTACTTGTTGAGTATAATAAATACATAACCTGTCTGCAAAGTCACTTGGCAGTTCTTGGTTGGATGGTTCTATATTTATTATTTTACGCATTTCGCAATGTTTTTATATATGCAACTTTTTCTTCTGCGATTTGCAGAATACTCAAATCTGCTTCTGCATCCAAAATTTTATAGGCAATTTGGTAACTTAAAAGCTCTTTTAACAGTTCTTTTTCATTTACACTAAAAAATTTAGCGATATTTTTGATTAAGTATTTTATCGGTTGCCTTTATTTACGTTCAATTTTAGCAGACAAAGAAGGATCAATTTTAATATTTGCAGCAACTTCTCTCAAATTCATACCAGCAGTTTCTCTCAGTTGTCTAAGTTGTTCTCTAAATGTTGTATGTTTATTTACGGTTGCCATTCAGGACAAGACAGAGGTTAATAATGACCTGCATTTATTTCTCTTCGGTCTTGGAATATCTTTTTACTTTGCTTAGCGATGAAAGAAGGAGAACTTTATGCAGACCTGATATTACCCCTTGCAATTCCAAATTTATACACTTACAGCATTCCGGAGGATATTAAAAAAGATGCTTTGCCATGCAGGAGAGTTGTAGTGCAATTTGGGAAGAAGAAATATTATAGTGCAATCATAAGGCGAGTCCATACTAATGCCCCTGTGAAGTACAAAGCCAAAGAAATACTCCAGGTATTAGATGACAGGTCGATTGTAACAGAAAAGCAATTGGAGTTATGGGAGTGGATCAGTAGTTATTATATGTGTCACATCGGAGAAGTCATGATCGCTGCCATGCCTTCTGGCTTACGATTATCGAGTGAATCCGAAATACTTCTAAGTCATGAATATGATGGAGAGATAAGTGGTTTGAGTGAACAGGAGTTACTTGTGGTGGAAGCCCTTGTGCATCGTGAAAAGATAAGTATGGATGAGATTGGGAATATTTTAGGTCTAAAGAAAACTTATCCTTTAATTAAATCCCTCCTGGATAAAAGGGTCATCCGTCTGGAAGAAAGGATTGCAGAGAAGTATAAACCCCGCAAAATTGTTTATGTGTTTCCTTCTGAACAATTATATGATGAAGAAAGACTGAGAACTATTTTAGATGGTTTGTCTAATGCAACTGCCCAATTAAGGATCATGATGAAGTTGATTCAACTTTACGGTCTGCCGAGAAAAGGAGGAAAAAAAGTCAAAAGAAGCATCCTGCTTAAGGAAGCAGATGCAGGTAGTTCTGCATTAAAGCAGTTGGAATCAAAAGGTTTTATTTGTTTAAAAGAACTGGAAGAAAGCCGTCTTGACACAGAAATTAGAGAAGATAATATTGAGTTATTACTTACAGAAATCCAGAACAATACGCTATCTCAGATAAAGGATGGGTTTAATAGAAATCTTTTTGTTCTTTTACACGGAGTAACTTCATCCGGAAAGACAGAAATTTATATAAAGCTTATCAGGGAAACGATAGAACAGGGTTTGCAGGTGTTGTATCTGTTGCCGGAAATTGCCTTAACAACCCAGATCATCGGTCGCCTGAAAAAATACTTTGTAAATAGGGTTGGGGTTTATCATTCGCGATTCAATCAAAACGAAAAGGTTGAGATATGGAAAAAACTGATGGAAGGAGGTGAACAATGCAGCATTGTTCTCGGAGCCAGGTCTGCTGTCTTTTTGCCGTTTACTAAGATTGGACTTGTAATTGTGGATGAGGAACACGATTCTTCCTATAAACAACAAGATCCAGCTCCCAGGTACCATGGGAGAGACACTGCATTAATGCTGGCTTCGATGAGTGGTGCCAAAGCCATACTCGGTTCTGCTACACCATCTGTTGAAACATATTGGAATGCACAAAGAGGAAAGTATGCCTTTGCAGAAATTAATGAAAGGTATGGGGGAATGGCATTGCCGGAAATCGTCCTACTCGATCTGGCGGAGGCGCAAAAGAAGAAACAAATGCACACACATTTTTCCAGCTACCTGATCAACAGGATAAAAGAAGTTATGGAGGAAAAGAAACAAACTATATTGTTTCGCAACAGGAGAGGGTTTTCTCCATTACTGTACTGTGCAACATGTGGCTGGATTCCTCGCTGTCTTAATTGTGATGTCAGCCTCACTTACCACAAATATAACAACCACATACGTTGTCATTATTGCGGTTATCATGAAGAATCACCTGTGACTTGTCCTGCCTGCGGTGACAACGACCTGAGGTTTATGGGGTACGGAACCGAAAAAGCAGAGGAGGAATTGCAGACACTTTTGCCCGAAGCCAGGATAGAAAGGATGGATTGGGATACAACAAGAGGCAAATATGCATATCACAAACTCATCTCCAGATTTGAAGACAAGGAGATAGATATTTTGATTGGTACACAGATGATAACCAAAGGATTAGATTTTAGTGATGTTCGTCTTGTTGGGGTATTGAATGCAGACCAATTGTTGCATTTTCCTGATTTCAGATCTTATGAAAGAGCTTATCAACTGATGACTCAGGTTGCAGGAAGGGCGGGAAGAAAAGATGAGCAGGGTAAGGTAGTGATTCAGACTTTTGATACGAAACATCCCGTTTTCCAAATGGTGCTTGAAAACGATTATAAGGCACTGTATGAGAGAGAGATCAGGGACAGGGAACTGTTCAGATATCCTCCTTTTTACCGCCTTATTAAAATCATACAGCGCCACCGGGATCAGGATCTGCTTGAGGATACTGCAAAAGTTGTAGCGGATAAGTTGCAGAAGATATTCGGGAAAAGAATGTTGGGACCTGAATATCCACCCATATCAAGGATCAGGGGTTTATACAACCAGAATATTCTGATCAAGCTGGAGAGAGGTCTGTCCTTATATAAAGTGAAAGAAGGAATTGGAATTATCCTGGCTGATGTCAGGAATATGCAGAGGTACAAATCAGTCCGCTTTGTAATTGATGTTGATCCTCAGTGATATAGTAAGGGGAAAAGTCAAATCTATTGTAAATAAAAGTATTGTTGATTAAATCTATCTATCAGTACTTTGAGGTTTGATAAATTTTTTATTACTTGCAACCCTGTTTTTGAATTTAATAATTATGACAATCCGCAACTGTTTAAAAACCTGTTTAGCCTGTCTTTTAACGGCTTTATTCTTAGTTTTCAACGCATGTAATAATGCATCAGACAATGATAGCAAGGATATTGATTCTAGTAAAACAAGTAAGAAATTCCAGCTTGATAGCACAAAATCTACTCTTTTCCAGGTAGGTGATGAAATGTTTAGTATTCCATCACCGGTACAAACAGCAATCCTGATCAAGGAAAGTGGATCTTCTTATAACCCTGATATGTTAAATGATCCGGAAAGGGCACCAAGTTATTCAACAAAATTTCAGAAAGCACTTGCTTTGGGTATTTATGGTGCGGACCTGGGTTATGTTACCATGTATGACAGAAATCAGGATGCTCTAGCTTATATGAAATCTACAAAAAGGATTGCTGATGATCTAGGTGTTACAAACGCCTTCAGTAAATCAACATTCGATCGTTTTCAAAAAAATCTTGGAAATAAGGATTCTTTATTGGTGTTGGTTTCTGATGCCTACCTTGCAAGTGATGCATATTTAAAAAACAATGACAGGGATGATGTTGGCAGTCTTATATTGGCAGGGGGCTGGGTTGAAGGCTTGTATTTTGCTACAAATGTGGTACAGATAAGTTCCAATAATGAAGTTCGCGTAAGGATAGGAGAGCAAAAGACATCTCTTGAGAATCTGATCAAGATATTGCAGAAATATGCTAACAATGAAGAGTTTGCCGAGTTTACGGATGATTTAATTGATTTATATTATCTCTTTGATAACGTAAGCATGGTTTACACTTTCAGAGAACCAAGCGTTGATCCTGAGAAGAAAATTACGGTTATTAACAGTACAAGCGAAATCCAGTTAACAGATGAAGATTTGAAGGATATCGCCAATAAAATCAATGATATAAGAAATCAAATTGTAGGATAATGAAAACATCCATCATATTTATATTATCAATTACGCTGTCTGTTACCTTCATTCAAAAGGCAAATGGACAATGCGATACAATTGCCACCATATGCTCAAACCATATAACTTCAGACTATATTTCTGATGGGCAGCAATACAGAGCTTTATTACTTCATGATGAAACTGCTGAGTTTCATGCTACTTTCTATGGAGGATCAACTTATCGGGTTGCAGCATGTTCAGGCACTGCAGATGGGAATCTGATCTTCAGATTGTATGATAAGGACATGAACCTCATTTATGATAATAGTGACTATAAAAATACACCTTATTGGGATTTTGAAGTCACCTCAACACTTGATTGCATTATTGAAGCTCAATTGGATCCTGTAAGTATGTCTTCGGGTTGCGCAGTTCTATTGATTGGATTCAAGCAATAGAGATATGTTGTCTTTGCAGGAGACATTTTTAAAATACACATTAGCTTAAAGCATGAGTGAAAGGATATTAAAAGCCTTGATGCAACTGTTTGCAATCATTGCTGATGTCGATGATGTTACAAACAAGAGTAGGGCTATCGTTCAGTCATTTCTCAAGCAGCAGCTAAATCAAGCTCAGGTAGAGGAATATCTCAACATTTACGACCAATACCTTGAGATACATCATAAAATATCTGCCAAAAAAGATAGCCGACAAAAACGTACATCTCTCAACTCAGTAAAAGTTCTCAGGATATGCTCACAGATCAACGAAGAGCTTACTCAGAGACAAAAAGTAGTTGTACTGGTCAGATTGCTTGAATATGTTTATTCTGATAAGATTATATCTGAACAGGAGATGGAATTTATATCCACCGTTTCTGAAGCTTTCAATATTGTTAAAGATGAGTTTGTAAATGCTTTGACTTTTATAACCTGTGATGAGAATAACTTGCCATCTAATGGCGACTTTTTACTCATCGATAATAATCAGGAAACTGAAGAAAGCTCTGAAACTTTGCATATCTATTCAGAAACATTATCAGGCAGCTTACTTATTCTGCGATTTGTTAGTGTAGGAATGTATGTTGTCAGGTATTTTGGTGACAGTGCAATTTATTTGAATGGACAAATATTAAATACATCAAGGTCATATATACTTAACCAGGGTTCATCGATCAGAAGTTCCAAGCTCAACCCTATTTATTATAGCGACATCATTAGCTCTTTCATGAAAGATTTGAGCAAATCGAAAGTTGTGTTCAAGGCAAAAGACATCAAATATGTTTTTAAGGGAGGAAACTTTGGCTTAAGAGGCATCAGTTTTGAAGAGGAATCAGGCACATTATTCGGTATAATGGGTGGCAGCGGTGCTGGTAAATCAACTTTGCTTAATGTGCTCAACGGCACCAACATACCAAGCGAGGGTGAAGTTACAATAAATGGCGTGGATATTCATACCGATAAGGAGCAGATAGAGGGTGTAATCGGATATATTTCTCAGGACGATCTTCTAATTGAAGAGCTTACTGTTTTTCAGAATCTTTACTATAATGCCAAACTCTGTTTTGCAGGCTATGATAATGAAAAAATAACATCTTTGGTGAATGAGACTTTGAAGAGTCTTGGATTGTTTGAAGCTAAAGATCTGAAAGTAGGCAGTCCTTTGGACAAAAAAATAAGCGGAGGTCAAAGAAAACGTTTGAACATTGCTCTTGAGTTGATTCGTGAGCCAACAGTATTATTTGTTGATGAACCAACATCGGGTCTATCATCAAGAGATTCTGAAAACATCATGGATTTGCTCAAAGAACTTGCATTGAAAGGTAAACTGGTCTTTGTAGTTATTCATCAACCATCATCAGATATTTTTAAAATGTTTGATAAACTGTTGATATTGGATGTTGGTGGATATCCGGTATATTATGGCAATCCGGTAGATGGTGTGATCTATTTTAAAAAGATTGTCCAGCATGTCAAAAGTAATGAGAGTGAATGTATAGAATGTGGTAATGTAAATCCTGAACAGATATTCAATATCCTGGAATCTAAAGTATTGGATGAGTATGGCAATCAGACAGACAACAGGAAAATCAGCCCAAAGGAATGGAACGATTATTACAAAGAAAAAATCAATCCGGAGGTTACACCAGACCAACAGCATACGGAATTACCGGGTAGCACATTTCATGTTCCATCCAGATTAAAACAGTTTAAAGTTTTCATTACACGTGATGTTTTATCAAAATTAACCAATTCGCAGTATTTATTGATCAATTTACTGGAGGCTCCAACCCTTGGTTTGATATTGTCATATTTTGTTAAGTATTTCAATGCAGACGTTAATAATGAAGTGGGTTACATATTCAGGGAAAATGAAAACCTGCCTGCATATATGTTCATGGCCGTTGTTGTTGCAATATTTATAGGTCTTACAGTTAGTGCGGAAGAGATTATCAGGGATCAGAAAATCAGGAAAAGGGAGTCTTTTCTCCACCTGAGTAATGGTAGTTATCTTTTTTCAAAAATTATCATCATGTGTGTGATCTCAGCTATCCAGACATGGTCATTTATTCTTATCGGTAATTATGTGATGGAGATTAAAGGTATGTGGTTTGATTACTGGTTGATATTATTTTCATCAGCATGTTTTGCTAATATGCTTGGTCTGAATATTTCTGCCAGTTTTAATTCAGCTGTGACAATATATATCCTTATCCCTTTTCTAATAATTCCGCAATTGCTTTTTAGTGGTGTAATTGTAAAATTTGACAAGCTGAATCCTGCAATATCATCTCAGACTTATGTTCCTGCTATCGGTGAGATGATGGCTTCAAGATGGGCATTTGAAGCACTTGCTGTGAACCAGTTTAAAAAGAATGATTATGAGAGAATGTTTTATAAGTTTGATAAAGCGATGAGTATTGCAAACTTTAAAAAGAACTTTTGGATTCCTGAAATTAAAGCCAAAATTGGCAATATAGAGAATAATCTTAACAAGCCTGATAAAAAGGAGTCTTACTATGCGAATATAGAAATCATAAAATCAGAAGTAAACAAAGAACTCAAAAAAACAAAAGCGATAAAATTTAAAAACTATGCTAAGTTGAACGATAAACAGAACTTCCTGGCAGGGTTAAACGACCTGAAAGTATATATTGACAACCTGAACAGTTACTATATTAGATTGTATAACAGTGCTGAGAGAGGAAGGGATGATAAAGTACGTAAATTACAAAAAGACAGTTCAAGTACTGTTTTATATAATCAACTGAAAGATGCATATACAAACGAAAGTCTTACCGATCTGGTAAAAAATCAACCTAACTTTAACCAGATTATTGAAGTTGATGGTCAGCTTGTACAAAAGATAGATCCGATATTTCTGGATTCAGACAACTTCAGATCGCATTTCTTTGCACCCAGAAAAAAAATCTTTGGTAAGACTCTAAATACTTTCCTGGTTGATATCCTTGTCATCTGGATGATGTCCATTATTATGATTATTACCCTTTACTTTGATGTTCTTAGAAAATTAATTGAAGGTAGTGGGAAACTTGTTGCCAAATTGTCATCACAACATTGATCAGGTTGATTTTTAAGAACCTGTTCCAACCCGTGTTAATGAAATGATTGAGATTTTAATTTCTAATTCAGATCTATTATAATAAAAAAAGCAATAATCGAACTAAGATTACTACTTTTTGTTAAAAAAAGAGAAAGACTTATTCTTCTATTTCTATCATTTTAAAGGGAATATTAATAATTGCCTGATAATCTTCTCCGGCTTCAAGCATATCTTCATCATCTTCTTCATAATACCAGTTGATAATTATTTCACTTGATCCTCCGTTATGAATTGCTTCAAGTTTTTTGAATACGTCCAGAATACACTTAGATGAACTTGTGTTGAAATATTCTAATTGAATATTTACTTCAGTTTTCGCCTGAGCCTGATTAGAATAAGCATCCAGCCATGCAACAAGAGGTTTGTAGAATTCAACAGAATTTTCAGGGATTGATCTTCCCTTTATCTCCAGCACACCTGAATCGCTGAATTTAACACCTGGTGTTTTTGCAGTTCCTTCAATATTAATCGCATCCATATTCCTTGTAGTTTTAGTTGTTTATTTTAATGTTTAGAGTAAAAAATGAATATTTATTGTCAACGGGCATGAAATGATAATCTAATTTCTGGCCTGATTTTCTGGCAATATCAATCATACCAAGACCACCTCCACCTTTATCAGACATCTCGCCATTGTTCAATATTTGCTTATAAAATACTTTTAGTTCGTCTTTAGACATGGAATTAACCTTATCCAGTCTTTCTTTCAGCATTCTTACATTTTCAGAAAACATATAATTACCTGTCAGTATCCTGTATTCATCATCTACTTTTCCAATCATAAAAATAGCCGACCTGCCATCATTATCAACTGATTCATCGTTAAATTCATCCATGTGATGATACAGGTTTTGCAAACACTCTACAAGCACATTATAGACCTTTTTCTTAGTCTTGGGTGCTTCATCAAGGTTTTGCATTTTAGATTCCATTATTTGCAAAACTGAAGTTAGAAGTTCAGAAGTAATATCACCTTTAAATGAGAGCATGATATTATTCTTTTCCATTTTATCATAGAAGTCAAAAATATCTACCAATCTTGCTGACATTTGCGATAATATATAATTATAAATTATCAATCATTGGACAAATATACAGATTTGAGAAAAAAAAGCAACTTTTTATAATTTTCTGATATACTGGCACGGGTCTGTTCAGTTAGGGTCTGTTCAGTTAGGGTCTGTTCAGTTAACTGTGTCAACCCTGATGGGCGGGGTTAACCCCACTCATCAGGGTTTGGTCATCCGATCTTCAAACATAATCATTAGTTGAGACATTGTTAGTTTCCATCCGCTCACCGGCCCGTTCCAATGTTTCTTTAAGTTGTTTTGTACAATCTTGTTTTTTGTGTTTTATCCGCACCTATTCCTTCATGATCTTTTGAGTAGCTATTACCGCTCCATCCAATGTAAACTCAATAAAGTACATGCCTGCAGGGCTGCCTGACAAATCAAGCGTTTCCTGTTCTGCCGTCATTGCTTTGCTCCTGATGACTTTGCCCAAGA
>CAZUDW010000041.1:3013-22572 GCA_964619305.1 uncultured Flavobacteriales bacterium | reverse complement strand
TTTTGGAAGTATCAATGGATCAAACTCGTATATTAGCGCAAAAAGGACAATATGGCCGAACGTATTTTATTGGTAGATGACGATCCGGATATTTTGGAGTTTTTAAGCTATAATCTAAAGCGGGAAGGGTATGAGGTAGAATGTTGTAATAATGGCATGGATGCATTGAAAATAGTCAGTAAATTCATCCCGGCTTTAATACTGCTTGATATTATGATGCCAGATCTTGATGGGATTGAAACCTGCATTGAGCTGAGAAAACTTCCCGCGTTGAAAGACACAGTTATTGCTTTTTTGACTGCACGAAATGAGGATTATTCTCAGGTGGCAGGATTTGAAGCAGGGGCAGACGATTATATATGCAAACCAATTCGCCCAAGAGTTCTGATAAGCAGGGTAAAAGCATTACTAAGACGAAGAAGAAAAGACAATTTGCGAACAATATCTTTCAATGGAATTAAATTAGATCGTGAGAAATATCTTGTGTTTAAGAATGATATTGCAATGGAATTGCCAAAGAAAGAATTTGAACTCCTTTCTTTATTGATTTCTATTCCGGGAAAAGTGTTTACAAGAGAGTATATTTTGGACAAAGTATGGGGAACAGACGTGGTGGTTGGAGACCGCACAATAGATGTTCATGTGAGGCGTTTGAGAGAAAAGTTTGGAGAAGGCTGTATTAAAACAGTAAAAGGGATAGGGTATAAGTACATGGAATAATATGAAAACCGAACCAAGACAAATTGCGATTAAAATTTCGCTTGTAGTTGCTTTGTTCTCGGGCGTATTGTTATTATTTGTTTCTTACACTAAACTGTTAAAAGACTCCTGGTTACTGCCTCTGATTTGTTCTACCATAATTTTCATATCCACATTCTTTTTGATTAATTATGCGTTAAATAGGTTTATTTATAAGCAAATAAAACTCATCTATAAAAACATTCATAATCAAAAACTCAATTCAAACAAAGCAGTAAAATCAGATTTAGGTCCCGACATGATTGGAAAAATAAACAGTGAAGTCGAAAAATGGGCGAAAGAGAATAGATCGCAAATTGCTGAATTCGCAGAACGGGAAAAGTATCGCAGAGAGTTCATTGGTAATATATCACACGAATTAAATACACCTTTATTCAGTATCGAGGGGTATCTCTCTACTTTACAGGATCAGGAGTTTAATGATCAGGCTCTGACAGAGAAATACATTGGAAGAGCATTACGATGCACTCAACGGCTGATTCATCTTGTTCAAGATCTTGAATCCATTTCGGGTCTTGAATCAGGAGAGCTGGATTTATATATTCAAAAAATTAACATAAAAGAACTTGCTAATGACGTGTTTGAGTCACTTGAAATGCAGGCTCGTAAGCGAGATATTCAACTAAGATTTAATAAAGAATACAAATCCCCAATATGGGTGATGGCTGATAAAAAACGTGTCCGGCAGGTGCTGGTTAACTTAGTGACTAATGCAATTTACTATGGGGAAAAAGGCGGTAAAGTGGAAATTCGCTTTTACGATATGGACGAATTGCTGATGACCGAAGTTTCTGATGATGGTATAGGGATTGGAAAAAATCATTTAGCGCGTTTATTTGAGAGATTTTACAGGGTGGATAGAAGCCGGTCGAGAGAAAGTGGTGGCACCGGGCTGGGCCTTTCAATTGTGAAGCATATTCTTGATGCACATGGGCAGAAAATACATGTTCGTAGCACGCCAAATGTCGGGTCCACTTTTTCTTTCACTTTAAAAATGCCTGAGCCTTTGTACTAATTTCAGGATAAAATATTAAAGCCATTTCTTCAACTTTGCATCATTGACAAAGTGGCGCAGTCGCTGCTCGTCTTTTTTATGACATATGAGCAATGTTTCTTTTGTGTCAACAACGATATAATCATCCAATCCTTGCAATATGGCCAGCTTGTTATCCTGCATATTAATAATGCAATTTGAAGAATCATAAAGCATAACTTTTTTGCCTGAAATGGCATTGCCATTATTGTCCTTTTGCAGATAGGAGTATAATGATCTCCAAGATCCAAGATCAGTCCAGGAGAAATCGGCTTGGACCATATAAGTATTTTTAGCTTTTTCCATAATACCATAATCTATCGAAATACTCGTACAATATTGGTAGGCATTACGTATGGAATCTTTTTCGTCAGGTGTGCCATAAGAAATATTATCATTAGAAAACAGGGTATGTATTTCTGGCAGATGATTTTCTATAGCTTTTATTATACTGTTAACTTTCCAGATAAAAATACCTGAGTTCCAATAAAAATCTCCGCTATTCAAGAATTGTACAGCAAGATCATGATTGGGCTTCTCAGTAAAAGTTTTTACTTTTTTTACAATCCCGGCACAACCAGTGCTGTCTTCTATAAATTGAATATATCCATAACCCGTTTCTGGTCTGGATGGATTTATACCTATTGTTACAAGACATTCCTCACAAATAGCTTGATCAATACCGACTTGGATGGTATGTTCGAATTTATTCTGTTCAGGAATAAAGTGATCCGAGGGAGCAGCAATAAAAACCGCATTCGGATTTTCGCAAAAAATTCTGTTTGCAGCATATGCTATGCAAGGAGCAGTATTCTTTCTGAAAGGCTCACGCAGGATATTGTTAACTTTTAGATCGGGCAATTGTTCACTAACAAGTTGAGCATAACTTTCATTTGTGATAACAAAAATATTGTTGGGATTACAAAGATTTGAGAATCGATCATAGGTTAATTGCAGCAATGTTTTACCAACACCAAGAAAATCCAGAAATTGTTTGGGAACTTTAGGCGTACTTAATGGCCAAAAACGACTGCCAATGCCACCAGCCATGATTACGCAATAAAAATCATTCATAAGCAATGAGCTCAAACAAGTTTTTTAAGGGCATTTTTAAGTGCATCAAAGAATCTATCAATATCATCCAGGTTCACAGTACCAACCGAAAGTCTGAACCAGGGAGAATTTTTGGAGGAACCGAAAGCAGAAAATGGGATCAGTGCTATTTGTGCTTCGTCAAGCAGATAATTTGCAATGTCATTAGAATCTTTTAAGCGCTCTCCCTGCTCAGTATGCCTGCCTATTAAATTAAATTTAACAGTTAAATAAATAGCTGCTTGTGGTTCTATTGCGTCAACACGAAACCCATCCTCTTTTAATTTGTAGAAGCCCTTATAAAAAAGGCGTAAACGCACTGCAATTTCTTTAAGAAAACGCTGTTGAAACAGATCAATAGATTTGTCATTCTTAAGATAATTTGCACAAGCTACCTGCTCTGCTCTTGGCGCCCAGGCCCCAAGATGGGTAAGAATTGCCTGCATTTTATTAATGATTTTTTGAGGCCCTAATGCCCATCCAACACGAACACCGGTTGCAGCAAATCCTTTTGATATTCCGTCAACATAGATTGTGTAATTTTTCATTTCAGGTAAGATTGAGACAGGATCAAAATGTGCAGTTGCCCCATGTGTCAATGTCCAATAAACCTGATCGAATAATAGATATACCGGTTTATTCATTTCGCCACGCTTCCTGTTTTCTTCCAACAGCATTGAACAGATTTCTAAAAGCTGACTTCTGGACAGCATGGTGCCTGTTGGGTTAAGAGGAGAGCATAGTGCAATAAGAGATGCTTTTTGAATGTGTGGATTAATATCTGCAGCAGAGGGCATGAAATTATTTTCAGCTGAAGTATTAATAACAATAGGATTAGCTCGTGTTAGATGTGCATAATGATTGTTATTCCAGCTGGGAACAGGAAATATTACAGAATCCCCAGGATCAAGCAATGTTTGAAAGGCACTGTAAATTAAAGGACGAGCACCGGCAGCCACAAGGATATTGTCATTATTATACTCCAGGCCGCAACGTGTATGCAAGAACCTAGATATTGATTTGCGCAGTTCGGGTAAACCATTTGGAGTGGGATAATTTGTTTCAGAATTTCTATAAGCTGTAATGATTTCTTCTTCAAATTCTTTAGGAATTGGGAATATCGAAGGATCAAAATCTCCAATGGTATAGTTGAATATTTTTTCCCCACTATTTATCTTTTTTCTAACATCTCCGGCCAGTTTAATAATTTCTGAACCCTTCATGTTTTCTGCCAATGTTGAAACTTTAAGAAGAGGAGTTTGTTCCATAAATGAAAGTATTGCAAATACTGTTATTCGTTACAAAAGTAGAAAATCAGCACCTGTTAATTAGTTGATACAGTCGTTATTTATCAACAATTTTTACTGGTGCAAGCGGACTTATAACGTATTTTTTACCTGACGGTATTTCAGTACATTTATATCTTTTTCTAATGATATGGCCTTTACGAAATACCTTGTTGTTCAATCTGAAAACAGCATCTGTTGGAAGGGTTTCAAGAAAATGGGTATTAGAATCTTTATCATAATAATTTAACGCTATTTTTAACTCCCTGTGAGAATAGGTAACGGCTTTAGGATTATCCATGTATTTTACAAAAGCAGAATGGATATTTTCAGGGAAAACACGTAACTCTAAAAAACCGGATGAGAGGCTTCTAAACTCTTCTTTCCATTCGGCACCATGAGGATTTACCTTTCTGCCATATTTAATATAATTCATCAAATGAGCTAGTTCATGCAATAATATTATCAGGAAAGCGTAGCGATTAAGGTTGCCATTTATTGAAATTTTGTGAGGCGTTTTATTTGTTTTTGGGTTATAATCTCCCAATTTTGATATGCGTTTTTTTGTTACTCTGAGCTGTACTTCATATTTCGCTAATAATCGTATGATAATATCAGAACCGGCATGAGGAATATGCTCTTTTAAAATATAAGAATAATCGATCATTAACTTAAAAAGGTATATACCAACCAGCTGGTTAAGTAAGCCAATAGGGTCATATAAACAAACATGATTGCAGGCCATTTCCAATGGCCGGTTTCTTTAAAAGCTACAGCGAGAGTGCTCATGCACTGCATTGCAAATGCATAAAAAATCAGTAAAGAAAAACCGGTTGCAGCTGAATAAACCTTCTCATTTGTTCCCGGAAAAACTTCTGACTTCATTTTATCTTTTAATGTGGAGAGGGTGCCTTTGTCCTGAATAGAATACAAAGTAGCCATTGTCCCAACAAATACTTCCCGGGCGGCAAAAGAGCTCAACAACCCAATTCCAATTTTCCAATTGAATCCTATAGGTAGAATGACAGGTTCTATGGTTTTTCCAAAATGTCCCATGTAAGAAGCTTCTAATTTATCAGAGGCTTTTAAATTTTCTAACTCATCATTGTTGTAGATGTTTGAGTCTTGCATTTTTGCATATTTATCATCAATTTTTGAAAAAGAATCTCCTGGTGCATTTGACGCAAGAAACCAAAGAACTATTGAAATGGAGATGATAATTTGACCAACTTTTAACACAAAGATTTTTAACCTACTGTAAATTACTATAAAAACATCTTTCCATCTTGGCCATCTATAATCAGGCATTTCGGTTATATAAAGATTTCTTTCCTGCGATTTTATAAGATACTTTAATAAAAATGAAATCAATATAGCAGCAATAAACCCAATACTGTACATTCCCAAAAGGGTCACTCCTTGCAAATTAAAAATACCAAAAACAGTTTTATCCGGTATTATCAAAGAGATGATGAGAATATATACCGGAATACGTGCTGAGCATGTAATAAAAGGAGTAGCAAGAATTGTTATAAGTCTTTCTTTTCGCCCTGGAATATTCCTGGTACTCATGATGGCAGGTACAGCACATGCCACACCACTGATTAACGGCACAACAGACCGCCCACTTAATCCGAATTTGCGCATGATCCTGTCCATGATAAAACTAACCCTGGCCATGTATCCCGTATTTTCCAATATAGCGATGAAAAAAAACAGGATAGCAATTTGGGGGATAAAAATCAGTACTCCGGATAATCCGGCAAGGACTCCATGCACAATCATATCTAATATCGGACCAGCAGGGAATATTGCATTTAAATACTCTCCAAACATAGTAAATCCGGTGTCAATAAGCATCATGGGGAATTGTGCCCATGAAAATACTGCCTGAAATACCATAAACAAAATACCTAAAAACACCATGTAACCCCATAACCTGTGTGTAAGAATACGATCAATGTCCAGAGAGATACCTCCAGATTTTTGTGCTTTTTTTGTTAGGCTTGATTTTAATAAAGCATCAATCTTTTGATATCTTTCTAATATATTTGAGGCCGATTTCATTACATAAGCGAATTGGTGTTTGTGTTCGCTGATATTGAAGGCAGCTAATTTGTTCTTCAATTCACTTACTCCTTCCCTTTTTCTTGCATTGGTCATAACAACCTCTGTTCCTAGAAGTTCACCCAATTTCAGGGGATCTATAAATTCTCCACGTTTTTTTGTTATATCTATCATATTAAGATTAAGCAGAACAGGTAATCCAATGTCAAGTATCTGAGTGCACAACATAAGGCTTCTCCTGATATTGGAAGCATCTGCGACAAACACAACGATATCCGGATGATCAATGTGATTTTCATCAGTCAATATCTGTGCAGCAATCTTTTCGTCTTCAGAAGAGGGATACAGGCTATAAATACCGGGTAAATCGACAATTCTCGTTTTGATAACTTTATTGTCAGATTGAAGGAAACATATACCTGATTTCTTTTCTACTGTAATCCCCGGGTAATTTCCGATTTTTTGATTCAACCCTGTCAATTCATTGAATAAAGTAGATTTTCCACTATTCGGGTTACCTACCAAAGCAATGGTGAGCAGCTTGCTATTGGTGTCAGTTCTTACCATTAACAATACGCTGAGATATTTGTATGGTGGCAGCTTCTGATTTGCGCAGACTAATTCTACCCCCTTTAGTTTTGATAATGATCGGATCACCTAAAGGAGCTTTTCGCTCTAATGTTATCACCTCACCTGGAAGACACCCCAACTCAAGCATTTTTATATAAATAAGTTTATCCCGAAAATCAATAATACAAGCTGATTCTCCTACATTTAATTCCGCCAGGCTCATATTACTTATTCACTATTTAGAATGATTCTAAATAAATAGCGAATGTAATTAAATATGTTAAACTAATTGGAAATATCTATAAATTTAATGAAGATTACTTGATTTGTTGAAATTTGGACAATCAGCGCATCTGTTTTTTTTTCGTAAAACAGAACAACTGCTTATTATAATTGCAATTATTATCAACACAGATATGATATAATTAGATGTATTTTGTTTCATAATCCAGCATAGAGAATATGTATGCGAAATTACAAATTTCATATTCCTGAACATGGAAAGGTTAAAAATACTTAATGTAGAATCAAGAATGTAAGATAAATTATGATTATTTTGCAATATTTGTAGCAATGAATTTATTGCATCACATTGGTGCCTACACACTTCTAATGTTGAGGGTGTTTCGGCTGCCTGAAAAGGCATCGGTATTCCGAAAAAATGTAGTTTATGAAATGATATCAATAGGTATTGATTCTCTAGGTATTATTGCTATCATATCAATTTTTATTGGTGCAGTAATTGTCATTCAAACAGCATCAAATATAGAAAGTGCATTAATACCACTCTATGCTGTTGGATACACGGCAAGACAATCTGTTATTCTTGAGTTTTCTCCTACGATAATTGCATTGATCTTGGCAGGGAAAGTTGGGTCAAGTGTTGCATCTGAGATCGGGACAATGAGGGTAACGGACCAAATTGATGCATTGGAGATTATGGGAATTAATTCTGCAGGTTATTTGATTTTGCCAAAGGTTATAGCTGCTGTATTGATAAATCCTTTCCTGATTTTAATCAGTATGTTTCTGGCAATTGGTGGGGGCTATTTAATTGGCGTTTCCACTGGACTGGTATCAACCTATGAATTTGTTTATGGCATACAGTATGATTTTGATCCTTTTGGTATTACATATGCCCTCATTAAAACAGTGGTTTTCGCTTTTGTAATTACTTCGGTTCCTGCTTATTATGGATATTATACAAAAGGTGGAGCATTAGAGGTGGGCAGATCAAGTACAAAAGCTGTGGTCTATAGTAGTATTGTCATTTTAGTCTTGAATTATGTTCTTACACAAATGTTGCTGGTATGATAGAAGTTCAGCATCTAAATAAGAGGTTTCTAAATCAGCAGATTCTTACTGATATCTCCATTACATTTGAAAGAGGAAAAACAAATTTGATCATTGGTGCAAGCGGTTCGGGTAAAACGGTATTAACTAAATGTATTGTTGGCTTACATGAAATTAATAAAGGAATAATTTTATATGACAACAAAGATTTTATTAACATGACTTTTTCTGAAAAGAAAAAATTAAGGAAAGAAATTGGAATGCTGTTTCAGGGTGGTGCATTATTCGATTCAATGACTTCGATGGATAATGTAATGTTCCCACTCAGGATGTTTACAAATATGAGCGAAAAAGAAATGGTTGAGCGAGCTCAATTTTGTCTTGAAAGGGTTAATCTGGCTGAGGCAGGGAATTTATTTCCTGCCGAACTTAGTGGAGGAATGAAAAAACGAGTTGGAATTGCAAGGGCAATAGCCATGAATCCAAAGTATTTATTTTGCGATGAACCAAATTCCGGTTTAGATCCTCAGACAGCAAATCTTATTGATTTATTGATTCAGGAGATTACTCAGGATTTTAATATAACAACGATTGTAGTTACTCACGACATGAATTCTGTTATGGAAATAGGTGATAAAGTCACCTTTATTTATAAGGGGCAAAAATGGTGGGAGGGTACAAAAGAAGAAATACTCACAACCGATAACCAGGAAGTAGTTGATTTTGTTTACACTGCCAAGTTTATGAAAGCATTGAGGAAATGACTTTCATTTGTTAAAACAAAATCAGTTTTCTTGAAAAACATTTATCATTGTTCCGGACATGGATCAAATAAATGCCTTTTGACAAATGTGAAAGATCAATAGATAATATCCGTTTACTTGCAGGAATAGTTTTTTCTATAAAAATATTTTTACCTGCAATATCAGTGATTTGGATTTCTTTTGTGCTTTCTCCTAATTGAAGAAGTCGGATGTAAAATATGCCATTTGTAGGATTTGGAACAATCCTTATATCTCCGGATATGCGGGAGTCAATAATACCAACAGCACCTACATAAACCGTGATTACAGTATCGCAACCATTTCCATCTGTAATAGTAACATTATAATAACCCTGATTTTGCCCTCCGGCCAAACCAGTTGCAGTCCATGTGGTTTGATTTCCGGCAGTACTATCCCATAGGTAGGTATAAGGTGTTACTCCACCAGTCGGGATAACACTTGCACTACCGTCACTATTACCGGAATCTTCAATAGTAGAAATAGATACGCTGATCGGATCAGGGCCAACAACTTCCAACGAATCAACAGAAGTGCAATTGTTGTTATCTGTAACTGTAACGGTATAAATTCCTGCACAAAGGCCAATAATTGTATCTGTAGTATCAGAAGTTGACCAATTAAAACTAAAAGGGGGATAACCAACTGCTTCAACCCAGGCAGATCCATCGCAGTCAGCTCCACATTTTACATCGTTTGATGATAAACTTAATTCAGGGGGGAGTGCATCTACTATCACAGCTGTCTTAATCGATGTGCATCCCAGGCTGTCAGTAATAGTAATAATGTAATTGCCTGGTGTGAGAGCACCAATTGAATCTGTTGTGGCATTGCCGGCATTACTATCCCATTGATAAGAATATGGAGAAGAACCACCATAAGCAGAGACCATGGCTGTTCCATTATTGTTTCCGCAGGCAGCTACCGTTGTAAGCATATCACAGTAGAAACCCGCACATGTGCCTGCTTTTGTGTTTAGTCGTATAAGTGGAGTAAAATCAACAATATTTGTCCAAAACCCATTGTTATACACATCAGAATAAACAAGATTTGGTAAAGTTTGAGGTGGGTTGTCATCAGAACCGATTAATACACTTCCGGACACTGCCTGAAAAGCTATAATATATTTTCCGGGAGATAATTCAGTTGCAGGAATTTTCCATGTATGCCATCCTCCGGTCATTGAGTTATTCAAAGTGACAAGGGGAGATGAGATAACTAAATTGTAATATTCATCATAAATTCTCAGATACACTGTGCTTCCTGAAGTGGTATTCCCTTGAAAAACTATTGAAATAGAAGTTGCCGTGTCCACGGTATTTATTTCATAAATTAACCCACACGTATATGGAATACCTGCACCGTACCACCAACCTTGACCCCCAAAATTACTGAAATCTCTGGCATATACAGTATCCGTAACTTCAAATGAACTATACAGGGAATTGTCATCAGGCGTTTCATCAATTGAATCGGAAACAGCAGCTAATTCAACGTCATTGACTCCAAGATTAAAAGGTGCAAATTTTGTAGTAAGATTGGCAGAGTCTTGTAATAACACATCTAAATCTACAGGTGTACTTGACCCTGTCCAATAATCAGCACCTGTCACAGTTACTTCAACCCGGGTATTGGGTTGTAATACTCCTCCTTTATTAGAGAATTGCCCGCCATAAAGTATAGAGTCTGCACGGGCTTGCCTTTGTGGTACTTTCGTATAATACCTCCAACCGGATGGGTCAGAAATTCCATTATAATAATCTTTGTCCATCGATAAATCATTGTCCGGGGCAGGCACAATACGAACATCATCAATCATCCAGAAAAACAATCTTGAACTCCATCCCCATTTTATATATACGGTAGGTTGGTTTCCGGCAATTGCAGATATATCAATTCTTACAGTATCCGGATTTTGAGAATATTGGTTATTACCCAAATTGCCACTGACATCAAAATCTGTCCATGAAATACCGTTGTTACTAACTGACACGTACAAACTCACATTGTTCTGGAATCTGAAAAACTGTTCAAATTCAAGATAAACCATAGGGTATCCTGTAAGGTCTATTGCGTTGGTCTTTATGTAAGTCTCTAAATAATGATACTTCGTTATAGCCGGTTGTCCATAATTATATTGATTGGACGAATCAACATCACTTATTATAAATCCATTTGAAGATGAGGTTGAATTAATACCAACTCCGGCATTGGGAAAGTTTCCGCTATACCAACCATGTGATCCTTCGAAAGTGTATTTCCACGGGCAGATTCCTGAATAATCAATCAAACTCCAGTTTCCGGGGATCCCATTAGAAAAATCTTCCTCCCAAACCGGTATAATTGAGGATCGATCTGATACTGGTTTTTGTCTTGCAGTTTCATGATCTTTTGAGTTTTGAGATAATTTATGAAAAGGAGTTGGATGGATTGGTTGAGCATAATTGCTTGTTATAGAAAATAATACAACAGTCAGAGAGATGATTCTTTTCATGATGATGAATTTAATGTATAAACAAAAATACGCATTTTACAGAATAAAAAAAAGCCCGGAGAAATTTCCCCGGGCTTTTTTTTATTGTTAAGGAAATTTTATTTAACAACAATTTTAAAAGTGCCTTGTTTTTCCCCATTTGAAACTGAAAGGAAATAGACTCCTTTATTGTATCCGGTCAGGTTAATTTGTTTTTTATAGAGACCACTGATTACATCCTGGTCAGAATAAACAACTTGGCCTAGCATATCACGGATAACAAAACTATAATCGCCAGCTTGTACGTTGTTAAAATGTACAATAAATGAACCGTCATTCGGATTTGGATAAATTTTCAAATCGTTAATCAACGAATGATCTTCGATGCCAACTGCATTAACAGTTACCTGATCTGTTACTGTACAACCTTTGCTATCAGTAACAGTAACATGATATGTTCCTACACATAAACCAAGGGCTGTTTGAGTTGTCTGATTATTTGTGTCATCCCATTGATATGTATAAGCAGGTGTTCCACCACCTGCATTCACTGTTGCTGAACCATCACAGTTAGTTGTGGAAGGTGTGGTGTTGAAGCCATTGATCACCAATGCAGGAGGATCAGAAACAGTAACAGTTGTCTGACTAATACATCCAGTGCTATCTGTAATAGTTACAGTATAAGTGCCGGCACAAAGACCATTAATGTCTTCAAGTGTAGCATTTGTGCTCCACAGATATGTGTATGGAGAAGTTCCACCTGTTACAGTAAGATCAATGCTTCCATCACAATCGCCCGGGCAGCTTGGGGAAGCTGCAGTTCCGCTACCTTGTGGTGCGTTGGTATTATTAATTGTTGCAGTGAAAACCTGTGTACATCCGTCATTGTCGGTAACGGTTACATCATAAGAACCTGCGGCAAGACCTGTCGCTGTCTGTGATGTCTGGTTGCCGGCATTGCTATCCCACTGATAACTGTAAGGCGAAGTACCTCCGGATGGGTTACAAGTTGCTGATCCATCCGATTGACCACAACTGGCATCAGCAGTGGTAAATCCTGCATTGAAGCCGGAGCACTCTGTTGCAGTTATAACAAAATAAGCATCAATATCCTGTAAAAAATTCTCTCCATCCACTCCATTGTCATATTGGCTATTCTGGTTACAATCATAATAAACATCACCTCCGGTTGAGGTTGGAATCTGCGTTGAAAACTGATCCCAATACTCATAACTGTGAGGATAGAAAAAAGAAATGGTGCTTCTGTCATAACCTTGCGTTCCGCATGCTCCGTCATTCAGCCACCATGCCATAACAGCACCTGTATCGTTTGTAGGACCCTGGAATTCAACTCTTAAACCTATTTTTGTCGGAGGTGTAATAGTGACATTAGGGGCAAATGGCAAATAAAAGAACTGTAACCAAGAAGTTTGTCCCCACAGGTTTGAGTCGGCAGATAAAGTATCTGTCCAGAGTATCGGGTCATTATAATCAGGGTAATTGTTGGTTCCAAGGTCAATCATTTTAAAAATGAACTTATTATTCTGTCCGCTTGAATTCCAATGACCTATTGCAAAATATACTGAATCAATAGTATATTGGCTGATGTTATTCCAGTCAAAACCTGTAAGCGATAGGATGTCCACAAGCGTATCAAGGGTGACGGTTGCATCTCTTAAAGTCATTGTACTACCTAAATCCCAACCGTATGCATCATTATTTGAGAAAATATTTCCCCAAAACTGATCATCAAGATAAGCATAATCTGTTGTGAATGTTGTGATTGTTCTGTTAGGATTGTGGTTGTATGCTCTTTTAGGAACAGAAATAACTTTTTTTGCACCCAATTGTTCGGGTGTTAAAGTTTGATGATATTGGGCAATTCCCATCCCCGATATCATTAACGCAGCTAAGAAAATGTAGATTTTTTTCATTGTTTTAAAATTTTAGATTAGACTGACAAAATTAGTTAATTAATTTAAAAGTCAAAATTAAGCTAATGATTAAAGTTTCCCGATACTAAAATAGTATTTGGTTAAATTAAAATGCTATACGGCAGTTTTTTGCATTATCTGGGAATTAAAAAAGATTAAAATCTGATGATTTTCTTGATTATTATTCTTTTCTCTGTCGCAACAGAGATAAAATATAAACCTTTAATGTCGTTTTTAAAATAATAATCCATCAGGAAATGGCTTTTATTTTTTATGTGAGTTGTAAATATTATATCCCCAAGATTATTATAAAGCAACATTTTATAATCCTGAGTAGAAGGGCTATAAATATCTATAGTAAAATGATCAGTAGCCGGGTTTGGATAGATATTAATCAAATCCAATTTTCTATGATAAGGTACTTCAGTTACAATAATGTTGTTAGAGATTATACATCCAGATGAATCAGTAACCGTTACAGAGTAATTTCCACCGGAGAGCCCTGTTGCTGTTTGTGTCGTTTGATTTCCAGTGTTTGCGTCCCATTGATATGTATAAGGAGGCGTTCCTCCTGAAGCATTGGCAGATGCTGTTCCTGTTCCGCTGCCATAGTCAGGTGTTTGAGATAAACTGAGCAACAGTTCAGGAGGCTGGGTGACAGTGTAGCTAAATACACCTTTACATCCGAGAGAATCAGTAATTGTTACAAAATATATATTTGGGCAAAGTCCGCTTATTGCAGGAATAGTTGAATTATTACTCCAAAGATATGTGAATGGGGAATTTCCACTTACATCAAGCGAAATCATCCCATCACATTCTCCGTAACAACTTGCATTATTTATTGAATCGCTGACAGAAGGAGTAGAAGAATTGTTGATTATTGCAAACATGCTTCCGGTACATCCTATGCTGTCAGTGATGGTAACAAAATATACACCTGCACTCAATCCGGTAGCAGTCTGTGCTGTCTGATTTCCTGTGTTTGCATCCCATTCATAGGTATAAGGAGAAATTCCACCTGAAGGATTTGCAGTGGCACTGCCATTTGCAGAGTCACAATCAGCATCAATAACTGAAAAAACCGAGGTAATTTCAGGACATGTATTGCCGGTTAAATACATGCGTATGAACGGGATAAAAGAGGAATAAGCCCAGTTTCCGTCATTGTTCAAGTCAATAAAAGTGGTAAGCGGAGGTGCAGATTGTGCATTCTGGCCTGTAATAATACTTACATTATCGGAATCATTAAGCTGTTGAAAAGAAGCTAAATATACACCGGGCGAAACAATAAGAGGTGTATCTAAATGTATGGTTAGCCAATTGCCAATATCATTCCCGCTTAATGTGTAATTTGTAATAGATTTTAATGGATTGGACAAATCTGTAGTATCATATATCATAAAATTGACTTTTGCTCCAGGGGTTGTGGAAGAATGAAATGCAAAACCAAGTGAAGTAATGGAATCAGCAGTATATATATGAAAGATATTACCACATGTCCATTTTCCGGCATTTCCGTATCCATTTCCAAAAACTCCATTATCTCTTGCATAAACAGTATCTGTGATCTGGAAGGAAGTGGAAATAACATTATCTATAAATGCCGCATCTGTTGAATCGGACTTAGCCGTAAAGGTCACGTTATATGAACCGGTGACGTATGGTATAAAATAGGAAGAGGTTATTTCCGGAAATATTGTATTGCCGGGAACGAGGTTGGACATTGTGCTGGAATCTGAATAAAATAAAGCTCCGGTTATTTTAGTAACTAATCGGGTATTAGGCTGTGTAACAATTCCATTATTTGTGATTTCCCCTCCCATGATTAATGTGTCATAAACTGCCTGACTAAACGGTATTCTTGTGTAATATTTTGACCAGGAACTGTCTGTAATTGTGGGATTCCCGATAGAAGTTCCTTTAAAAAATGTTGAAGTTAATTTAAGGTCATTATCTGGTGGTGCCTGAATTGTGATATCATCAACAGCCCAGGCATAATCCCATGATCCCACAAATCTAAACCCTATCCAGACTTTAGGTTCGTTGGAAGCAGTTGTACTGATATCAACGCTAATGAGGTCAGGATTTTGTGTCATTTGGTTAACAGGCACATTTGTATTTACAGGATACAGGGTCCAATTGATGCTATCCTTGCTTACTTCGACATAAACATCATCATTAAAATGCATATAAACCTGTTCAAAGCTGATCTGTACTTCTGTAAGAGGAGAACAATCAATAGGGTTTAAAATCCTTATGCTTGCATCCTGCGTGCTGTTTGGCCCGTCAGAATCAGAATCAAAACCTGCAAAGTTCCCACCGGATGAAGAGTTTAAAACGCCAATAAAGGGCAAAGGGGTTGAGCTTATTTGCCAGTCTCGAGCAGGATTTGACGTATTGGATAAAATCCAATCAGAAGGATTCGAAAAATCATTATACCAGTAAGGAGATGATTGGGTATGCGGAACAGCATTTAAATTTTTATTTTGGCTTAGCTGGGAAGGATAACATTTTAATCTTTGGGAGTTTACATTCTGCGCTGAACAAGGCAATGCAAGTGTATAAAACATACAAGATAAAATAAGCAGAGAATTTATTCTATTCATATTATTTTTATTCTAATACCCGGAATTTTAAAACGGAAAGTTAACAAATATATGAAACTGATCAGATTTCGTCACATATCTTTTCATACAAATCTATGGAAATACAGGTACAAATCAGATTGCGATCACCTAATGCATTGTCAATTTTTCCGACAGGCGGCCAATATTTATTTTGAAAAAGATAGGGTAGGGGATAAGCTGCATCTTGTCTGGAATAATTATGTCCCCATTTATCGGAAGATACTTCAACAGATGTATGCGGGGCATTGATTATAACATTATCATCAGACATGCTCTTATCTTTTTCGATGAATTTGATTTCTTTTTTAATAGATAGCATTGCATCGCAAAATCGATCCAGTTCACATTTAGCTTCACTTTCAGTTGGTTCTACCATCAAAGTTCCATGCACAGGGAAAGATACTGTAGGAGCATGAAATCCGTAATCCATCAATCTCTTAGAAATATCTTCAACTTCAATATTGATACTTTTTTTGAATTCCCTGCAATCGAGTATCATTTCATGAGCGATATAACCATTGTTGCCTTTATATAATACCGGAAAATCTTTATCAAGCCGTGCACTGATATAATTTGCATTCAGTATTGCTGTTTTAGTTGCTTCTGTTAGTCCGTGGCTACTAAGCATGCGAATATATCCATATGAGATAAGAAGAATAAGTGCGCTACCATAAGGTGCAGAGCTTACAGCGTCAATGTTCATTTCTCCTGCTTCTAATATTGAATGAGATGGTAAAAAGGGTGACAGTTTTTTTGAGACTGCAATAGGTCCCACTCCCGGTCCCCCGCCTCCGTGTGGAATCGCAAAAGTTTTATGCAGATTCAGATGACAAACATCCGCTCCAATGGTGGCAGGATTTGTCAATCCAACCTGAGCATTCATGTTCGCACCATCCATATAAACAAGTCCGCCATAATTATGAATGATATTTGTAATTTCAAGAATCTGTTCTTCAAAAACTCCATGAGTAGAAGGATAAGTAACCATCAAAGCAGCAAGATTATCTTTATTTTCAATTGCTTTAGCTTCCAGATCTTTAATATCTATATTGCCATTTTGATCACATTTAATAACAACTACATTCATTCCGGCTAATACAGCACTGGCAGGGTTTGTACCGTGTGCAGATGCAGGTATTAAAACAACATTCCTGTGTTTATCTCTACGGCTGTCATGATAAGCTCTTATTACAAGAAGTCCTGAAAATTCTCCTTGGGCACCGGAATTTGGCTGAAATGAAACAGCATCAAAACCGGTAATCTCACATAAAAATTCACTCAGTTCTTCTATAATTTGTTTATACCCTAATGCTTGATCCTGCGGGACAAAAGGATGCAGGTTTGCAAACTCCGGTAAAGATAATGGGAATAACCCAGTTGCAGCATTCATCTTCATCGTACACGACCCGAGTGAAATCATTGAGTGAGTCAATGAGATGTCTTTGTTTTCGAGCCGCTTCAAATATCTCATCATTTCATTCTCTGTGCGGTATAATTTAAAAACCGGATGTTGCAAATAAGTTGAGTTCCTTAGGTTCGACTTTTGTATAGTGATTTGATTGCATTCCGAAAGTTTTACCGTTTGCTTTCCGATTGCATGAGCAAAAACCTTTATTATTCCTTCAATATCTTGTCTGCTGGTTGTTTCATCAATGCTTAACGTAATGTAATCATGATGATAATTTAAATTTATTCTATGCTTCTCGGCTGTTTTTTTGAAAGAGTTTATTGTAACTCCCGATGGTAAATTATAGCTAAGTGTATCAAAAAATTGATTGTTCTGTTGTTCATATCCCAATTTCTGAATAACCTTATTGAGGGAACATGCCATTAAGTGAATCTTTGTAGCGATATCAGCAATTACTTCAGGGCCGTGATAAACTGCATACATACCAGCCATTACAGCAAGCAGAGCCTGGGCAGTGCAAATATTAGAGGTTGCTTTCTCTCTTCTGATATGCTGTTCGCGTGTTTGCAGTGACAATCTGAATGCCGGGTTTCCATGCTTATCCTGCGACACTCCAATAATTCTGCCTGGGATTCGTCTTTTAAAATCTGCCTTACAGGCAAAATATGCAGCATGCGGCCCTCCATATCCTAAAGGAATGCCAAAGCGTTGAGTGCTTCCAATCGCCACATCAGCACCCCATTCAGCAGGAGGCTTTAACAACGATAAACTCAAAATATCAGCGGCAGCGATCAGAAACGCACCGGCATCATGGACTTTTTGTGTAAATATTGTATAATCATGAATATCACCATTCCATGCAGGATATTGAACGATGGCTCCAAAAAATGATTTATCAAAATCAATGGTAGTGTGATCTCCGATGATTAATTCGATCCCGTGATATTTTGAGCGAGTTTTCAACACACTTAGTGTTTGTGGAAATAAAGTTTCGGATACAAAAAACCGCTTGCTTTCATCATGTACAGGTCCTTTATATTTCGCATGATAGATCATCATCATGGCTTCGGCTGCTGCGGTACCTTCATCAAGTAAAGAGGCATTTGATATCTCAAAACCCGTGAGATCGGTGATCATTGTTTGAAAATTGAGCATTCCTTCCAGCCGCCCTTGTGAAATTTCTGCCTGATATGGTGTATAAGAAGTGTACCAACCCGGGTTTTCAAATATATTTTTTTGTATGACGGCAGGAGTGATCGTACCATAATAGCCCATTCCAATATAGGTTTTCCACAACTTGTTTTTGCCAGCAATATCCCTGATGTGAGCAGAATATTCAAACTCACTTAAAGGAGGAGGTAAGCGAAGTGCTTTCTTCAATCTGATTTTAGATGGAATTGTTTTATCAATCAACTCATCAATATCTGCAATTCCGATTACATCGCACATTTCCTGTACTTGTTTCTTGTCAGGCCCAATATGTCTGTTAATAAAAGAATCCATGTTATTAAAATTAGAACGGCAAATATACTTACTTAAAAATTTAGTTTGTGATATTTTATTATTGTTTTTCATGTTTTAGAATTAGACGTATATTTGACGGCAGTGAGAAAGTTAAGCAGCCATATTACAACCTTTTTATTGACGGTACTGTTATTCAGTTACCATCATTCTGCTTTTTGTCAACAAGACAAGGATAAAATAATTTTATTGTCAGGCAAGGTGTTGGATCATATACAGGTGACTACTTCAACTGATATACAGGTAAAATACGTTGATTACAACTCCAAAAAGAAACAGGAGAGATTTATTGATAAATACAGGATTTTTTCCGTTCAATATGGTGATGGCACGGAAGAATTGATATATGAGTATGATACGTTGATGGAAAATGATTTCACTATTGAAGAGATGCGATATTTTATAAAAGGAGAACAGGATGCCATGCGTTATTATCATCCTAGGGCTAATACAATCGCAGCAGGGATATTAGCGGTGGCCGGTGGATATGTTTTTGCAAACAGCATTCTATTGGTTCCCGTACCTTTTGTATCAACGGTAGTTGCCAGTTTGCCTCGTGTAAAGATAAAACCTGAGAAAACAAGCGACCCCAGGTTGTTGGCGCAACCCACATATATCAGGGGCTATGAACGGGTTGCAAAGAGTCACAAGATACAAAACGCCTTGAAAGGAAGTCTTGTTGGTCTGCTTGTTGGTGCCGGAAGCTATTAT
>CAZUDW010000041.1:0-2913 GCA_964619305.1 uncultured Flavobacteriales bacterium | reverse complement strand
TGCCGGAAGCTATTATTTATTTATAAACTGATTATCCGGAATGCGCTTCATCAAGTATAACTGATGAAAAAACTCAGGGACTATTTAGCTTTTAGCAACTTGTTCGTTTCGCTTTGTGTAACTTCAATAACTGCTCAAAGCATGGCTGTCTGCAAGACAGGTTTTAATATCCCATTGCTTCTTATCGTATTTTGCTCAACAGTTTTCATTTATAATTATTACCATTACAAGTTGACATTGCCGGATATTACGCATGATGCAAAAAGATATGAATGGCATTTAAAACACAAGAAACTGTCCATATTCATGATGTCGTTTTGTGTAATTGCCATATTAATCTTGTTGTGGTTTATCAGCTTCAACACCATCTTTATGTTTGCTGTATTGTTTGGGGTGGTATTAAGTTATTCACTACCGGTTTTCCCCGGACGTCACTACCGGAAATTACGCGATTTGCCATATATAAAAGTATTTCTCATAAGTATCGTTGTCAGCACGATTACCGTCTCGGTGCCAATTCTGGAATTTAGCGGATGGCATGCCCTTATAGAGATAAAACATCTTATGCTGCTCCCTGAGCGGTTCTTATTTATTGTCGCTATAACATTGCCCTTTGACATACGGGATATGCAGGATGACAGCAAATTCCATCTCCATACAATTCCTGTTCAGTTTGGAATAAGCGTAACCAAATGGATATCAACAATATGTTTGATGATTTTCACCGGATTATGTATAGAGCATTACATTTCATATAAAGGATTGACACTTCAGTTATTGGTTAGCTTAACCATATCAGCAATTATATCATTATTAATTGTATGGAATACGAACAAGAATAAAGAAACCTTTTATTACACTTATTTTGTGGAAGGAAGTATGCTGCTGCAATCAGTTCTTGTTATTGCATCAACACTTTTATAATCAGATATCCCGGGTGATTCCGGCAAAAGTTCTGAAAGGATAAGCACTCTTTCTGCCGCTTGATTGTTGAAACGACTTTCAATTGCTTCAATAAGACCCCATACCAATATAGAACCATATCATCACAATAAGATACCATGGCGAAGCGATATGATACCTGTTTACAGCAAAATATAACCTTATCAAAGCAATATAAACCATGTTGAACTCTGAAAACACGAAAAAATGACAACAATAGTCCCAAAATTAAATCGTAAGCGACCATAATTGGCTCGCAAATTCATCATCCCGACCGTCAAAGTTCGCTAAAAGTGCATGGTGTTAAAACACTGTTTATTTCGTTGGGGCATTCTTCAATGTATAGAGAAGATAATTCCAGAATTTACCCACACTTGGAATGTGTACTTTCTCGTCCGGTGAATGTGGATGACGGATGGTGGGTCCGAAAGAGATCATATCCATATCAGGATAATTAGTTCCTAAGAGGCCACATTCCAGGCCGGCATGTACGGCTTTTACTTCCGGTGTGCTACCAAATAAATCTTCATAACCCTTTTTCATTATCTTCAATATGGTAGAAGAAGGATTGGGACTCCATCCCGGGTATGAGCCATCATGAATAATATTTAACCCGCCTACCAGTTCAAACGCACTGCTAATCATCCTGCAGAGATTCATTTTTTTACTTTCAACAGAGCTGCGGGAAAGGTAAAGGATATTGACATCCCCATTTGCAATGCTAACCCTTGCAAGGTTTGTAGATAATTCTACGAGTCCTTCAATTTTTGTACTGACAGAAACCACACCATTGGGAGAGGCATCAATTGCACGCAGAAGATTTATCGAAAATTCATTGGGAACAACATCAGCCGGTTTGTCGCATTCTGTTAACTTCAGGAAAAGATCGGGCTCAACATTTCCAAATTCCTCTTTAATAGTTTTTGCCCACTGGTCAACAAATGCCTTTAACTTTTGTTTTTGATCCGGTGTAACCACTAAAACAGCTTTTGCTTCCCGTGGAATAGCATTTCTTAGACTGCCACCATCAAAAGAAGAAAGCGTCAGATCGGTATTTAAGTTCCATTCCAGTAATAAACGGGAAAGTAATTTATTGGAATTGCCTCTTTCAAGATTAATATCCATACCGGAATGGCCACCCTTTAAGCCACCTATCTGCAATTCAAACGCAACATTATTTTCAGTCAATGGAATGGGTTTATAACTTCCATTTATTGTTGTGTTAATGCCTCCTGCACAACCAATATATAACTCGCCTTCATCTTCACTATCCAGATTTAGCAGTATTTCTCCTTTCAAAACACCTGCTTTCAGGCCAAATGCTCCGGTCATCCCGGTCTCCTCATCAATGGTGAAAAGTGCATCCAGGGCAGGATGTTCGATTTTGGGGTCTGCAAGAATTGCCATAATTGCCGCCACACCAATTCCATTGTCTGCCCCGAGGGTAGTTCCGTCAGCGGTTATCCAGTCGCCTTCAATCTTAGTTATTATACCCTGAGAATCAAAATCAAAATCCACATCAGAATTTTTTTGTAATACCATGTCGAGATGAGACTGCAAAACGATCCCTTTTCTGTTTTCCATCCCATGAGTAGCTCCTTTACGGATGATCACATTCCCCGTATCATCCACTATGGTTTCCAATCCGAGGTTTAAACCGAAATCGTTCATGAAAGCGATTATTCTTTCTTCTTTTTTTGAGCCACGGGGTATTTCAGTTATACTGTCGAAATATTCCCAAAGTGCATTGGGCTGTAATTGTCTTAGCTTATCATTCATAATATTATTATTTTGATGGCGAATTTTGATAAAAATCGACAGACTGCAAAGAAATCAATCAATGAATTGTTATTTTGGCTAAACAGTACACTTTTTAGGGGATTGTTTTACCAAGCTTTCAAGTCTGGTTCCGGAGATTTTTTTCAATTTGTTCAGGTTCTTCTAATTCAAACTTATCAGACAAGGCATTTG
>CAZUDW010000040.1:0-22816 GCA_964619305.1 uncultured Flavobacteriales bacterium | reverse complement strand
GGTGGACCGTGCGGGATTTGAACCCGCGACCTTCCCGATGCGAACGGGATGCTCTGGCCGGCTGAGCTAACGGCCCTTGTAAGTGGGATGTACTGGATTCGAACCGGTGACCTCTGCCGTGTGAAGGCAGCGCTCTGAACCAACTGAGCTAACACCCCTTGTAAGTGGGATGTACTGGATTCGAACCGGTGACCTCTTGCCTGTCAAGCAAGCGCTCTGAACCAACTGAGCTAACACCCCAATATCGGATTACGAAATTAAGAATATTATCAATTTAACTGAGAGGGAACAGAACAACTATCTGCTCAAATTCAGTTGACCATTATTTCTATCTTTATCCCTTCTATAAAAATACCGTTAATACTGATTGAAGAGATGAATTCGCGATATCCTTTATCTCAACTCCTTACCGAGGGCTTAATTGTTGTGATGATCATAACATCCTTTGTTTATTTTCCTTCAAATATTCTTAGCTGGGATGTTTTTGGATATTATCTTTATCTGCCCGCAACTTTTATCTATCATGATCTGGGTTTAACGCATACATGGGTAAATCAAATTATCAATGAATACCACAGCACTGCCACCTTGTATCAGGCATTGCAAATGCCATCCGGTTACTGGGTGTTGAAATATCCTTCAGGACTTGCTTTGATGTATGCGCCATTCTTTATAATCGGACATTTACTGGCTTTGATATTCGGTTTTCCGGCAGATGGTTTTTCTCAGCCATATCAATACTCGATGATGACAGGCTGCCTTATCGTTTCTTATATTGGGTTGTTGTTACTTAGAAAATGCCTGGTTTCATTTTTTTCTGAAAAGATATCTGCACTGCTTCTCGTTATTATTGTAATTGGCACAAATTACCTCTTTCATACAGCAACTTATGGGCAGGGAGCAATGTCTCACAATTATATCTTCACCCTTTATGCAGGCATTCTATGGCTAACGATTTGCTGGCATAAAACACATAGGTCAAGGCATATCATTATGCTTGCAATCGCCTGTGGCTTGGCTGTTATAAGCCGTCCCTCTGAGGTGGTTTGCCTGCTAATACCTGCCTTTTGGGGGATTTCGAACAGACACACTCTGATTGCAAAAATACGAATACTGATAGCATATAGAATACAAGTGTTGCTGTTTTGCTTCATTGTGATTTCCATTATTTCTGTTCAGTTAATTTATTGGAAGCTATTTGCCGGACATTTTCTATTCAACAGCTATGGAGGCAATGCAGGTGAGGGACTTGATCTGAACAATCCACACATTCTCCAGGTGCTTTTTAGTTATCGGAAAGGATGGTTGCTTTATACACCATTGATGGGCCTGGGTTTGGTGGGATTTTTCGCATTATTCAAAAAACAGAAAAATGTGTTTTTATCGGTGTTATTATTTTTCATCTTCAACCTGTGGATTGTGTCAAGCTGGTCATGCTGGTGGTATGCCGAGAGCTTCAGCCAGAGGGCACTAATTCCTTCCTATGTTTTTCTGGCTTTACCATTGGGCTACTGTTTAAACTATATCATCGAAAAGAGAAATCTGTTCCGATACGGCTTATTGCTCTTTATCGGATTATTTGTTTGCCTTAACCTTTTTCAATCATGGCAGGCATTGAATGGAATTCTGCATTTATCGAGGATGACAGGGCCTTATTACCGGGCAGTATTCGGTAAAACATCTATTCCTGAAGGTGCTGAGCATTTGTTGCTGGTCAATCGTTCTTTCACAGAAGAGGAAAAACTTCCTGATGAAAAGGAGTTAAAACATAAAACACCGGCAGGTATTGACTTTGAGAATTTGGATGAAGAAGGGGTGATGTGTGATGATCATTCGCATTCCGGAGCTTGTTATTTTAAGCTGGACAAGGAGATTATTTATTCCCCAACAATCGAAAATAAATACAGCGAAATTACCAAAGAATATTATGCATGGATCAGACCGAGTGTTTATGTTTATGCCGAAGCAGATAAGCGTGTACCGCCTTCCAGCCTGGTAATTTGTTTTATGCACAATGAATACCCATATAAATACAGGCAGGTGGCTCTTGAAGAGCGGGAATATCATGAAGGGTGGAACAAGGTAAGTCTGGATTATCTTACACCTGAAGTCAGAAGTAAATCAGATGCAATGAGGGTATATGTGTGGAACAGGAGTGAAGAGAATCTTATGATTGACGACCTGAAAGTTGAAATATTTGAACCATACAATAATCAATAACTTCTTCTCAGAATGTCCATGTAACACCTATGCTTGGCATAATAGGTAACTGATACACCTTGGCATTCCGCACCCTGTCAACATAGAAAATGTTCTCACGGTTATACATATTGGTAATACTAATATTCGTTTCAATATTTGAATATTCACTGATTACGAAAGTCCTTTTCAGGTTGATATCAAGGCGGTGATAATCGGACAATCTGCCGCCATTAAGATCAGCGTATTGAATACCAAGCTGACCATTGGAAGTAACATAATCCACATTAGTTCCTTCGGTGAAATCGAAATGCTCATAATATCCCTGCGTTTGTGTAAACGGGAATCCACTTCCATAATTCCATCGGAAACTGAACTCCCATAGTAAACCTTTCCCGAATGTGTAGTTAGCCAGCAGGTTCACGTTATGCCTGCGATCAAAAATTGGAGGATATTCTTGTATTCCATCCCATCTTGTAATATGTCCGAGCGAATAGACTGCCCAAAAATATAAGCGCTTATAATCGTATTTCAGAACTAAGTCAACTCCGTATGCATCTCCTGTTTCTACAATAAAATCTTTTTTAAGAATATCCGGTTTGTTATAGTTAGAAGTGTTGTCGTCATATATTTTATTCCTGTTCAGATTTGTAAGTTGAGTGAATTGTTTGTAATACCCTTCCACATTCATATTAAACCTTTTACCAAGATCTGATTCAATCCCAAAAATGTAATGGTTTGCTTTTTGTAATTTGTGTGTGATGTCTTTTATGTTGCCGTTCTGTTCTACAAAAGTATTCTGCAAGTTATCCGGACCTGAGAGAAAACCATAAAAAAGATTAACTACATCCCTGTCAGAGTTGGCGCTGATCAGGTTCTGAGAATACATACCTGCAGCTGCTTTAATCCGGATATTATCTGTCAGATTGTACTTTGCCCCAAAACGAGGTTCAGGAGAGACAGAGTTGAGGGTAGCATAGTATTGTAAGCGGAAACTGGGTTCAAGAACGATTCCTTTTCGGTTGAATTTGTATTTAATATAAGCACCGGCTTCAGTGGTATTCTCTTGTTGACCTATGTTTCTTCCAACATCATTAAAGAACTGGAAATCGGTTGCAAAACCCTGGGATTCCAAACCATAGTTGATCTCATCATCTGCAATAAAGTAAGTAAAATTCAGGCCCGTGTTAAATCCACCAATACTACTGGTTCTTGGAGGCAGATTGCTTTCGGAAAGCGAAATTTCATAGTTGGAATATGCGAAATTACCTTTAATATACACCTCACTGGAAGAAGGTATTGCAAGAAAATTTGCACCGCCACCATAAGTGTTCCAATTGAGATCAGAAATTGCCTGGTACCTGACGTTATCTCTAAAATTAAAACCAAAGAAATTGACTTTACTACCGTTGGCACCTGTAAAAGAAGCTTTTCCATAAAGATCAAGGAAATTAAAAGGTAATCCTGCGGTATCTATATATGTGTAAAGTAGTTTTGAGGATTGTTCAAGAAACGAATTTTTAGCAGAAAAAATAAAGGAACCTGAGTTTCCGCCAATTGATTTCTCCCGCATCAAAGGACCTTCGATCATAGTGTTTGCTCCAAATGGGCTCAACCCAATTTTCCCACTCATCCTTTTTTTATTTCCATCGCGTGTCGTCAGGTCCATCACAGATGAAATGCGTCCGCCATATTCTGCTCCAAATCCACCGGTATAAATGTCGGCATTTCTTAAAATATCTGTATCAAAAACCGAAAACAATCCGATGGAATGAAATGGGTTATAGATGATCATTCCATCAAGCAGCAGTTTATTCTGAACGGGAGAACCTCCTCTGATGTATAGCTGACCACCCTGATCCCCTGTAAAAATCACTCCGGGAAGAACCTGTAAATATTGAGCGATATCAGCCTGCCCTCCAATGGAAGGAATCTGCTTAATCTCTTTGGGTGTGATCTTTTGAACCGACATGTGCACTTCCGTTTGTAGTGTTTGTTTTTCGGCTGAAATCTCGAAAGTCTTCATCTGAACAGAAGCTTTTTGCATATAAAGTTTCTTTGTGATGATAGCATTCGCTTTAACAAGCAGTGGTACATCAAGCGTGTCATAACCTAAATAAGTAACACGCAAAGTATACTTTCCCGGTGGAACTTTAGAAATTGTGAAGAATCCATTAACATCGGTTGAAGCGCCATATGTAGTTCCCTTTAAATACACGTTTGTGAATATGTTGGGTTCTCCACTTTCTTTTAAATATATAAACCCCCTGATTGTGCCGGTTTGAGCAATTGCCACATTAGAACACAACAATGCGAGTATAACGGGCAGTATTAACTTGTTAGTATTCATCATTAATCTTCTCATCACGTTCATTAAATAGGCTTCAAAAGTAGTAATTACAGCAAATATCCATTATAATATCCTGAATACATAAAGATATTTTATATGTGGTAACAATGCGTAGATAAGCGGTATAATTAAAAAGAAAATGGTGTCTAATTCAATATACTATAAACCAGTTCTTTTAACAATTCTCCGTTATCAGTGCTGACATTGCGAAGCCCTTTTGACCTGAGATCGCAATCCAGCATAAAAGAAATTATTTCAGTTATTTTCCTGGGTTTATAGTTTCTTGTAGCAATAATGTAATCTTTAGCGAAATAGGGATTAATTCTTAGCTCTCTTGAAATTCCATTTGGACTTCTATCTTGGCAATAATGGCAAAGCAGCACTTTGCTGAAAAAACTATAGAGGATCGCTATGGTCATAGTCAAAGGATTCTGTTTTTGATTTTTAGCCAGATATAATGCAATTTTTGCTGCTTTTTCATGCTTCTTGCCTCCAAGTGCTTTTTGTAATTCGAAATTGTTGTATTCCCTGCTTATTCCACAAAAATCCTGTATGACTTCAGCATTGATTGTCTCAATTGCCGGGATGTTGGTGAACAATTTATTCAGCTCATTCTCTATTCTATAAAGATCAACTCCTGTATGTTCAGCTAATAATACTGCTGCATCCGGTGCTATCCTGAATCCATGCTGCGCTCCGTAACTAATTACCCAATCATGAATTTTATCCTCATATATTTTTTTTGATTCGAAATAAACCGATTGTTTCAATAATAGTTTTGTGAAACTTTTTCGTTTATCCGGCTTTTTATTTTTATAACATATCACCAATATAGTAGAGGGTACAGGATTTCTGATATAATTTTCTAACAACTCGATTTTTTTTAAATCCTGTGCTTCTTTCACAATTACAAGCTGTTTTTCTGCAAGAAAAGGATAGGATTTTGTTGTTTCTATGATTTGTTCAACATTTATGTCTCTGCCATAATAAACATGTTGGTCAAAATCCCGCTGATCTTCTCTTAGAGCGTTATTTTCAATAAAATCTGTTATTTTATCAATATACCAGGGTTCATCACCTGTAAGAAAATACAATGGCATGTATTTTCCTGCTTTCATACCTGCTAAAATTTGCTCAAGGGTCATTGATAATCAGAAACATTATTGCAGTGTAAAATTAAGATATGTATTTTAAAAGATGCTTGCCTGCCTGATAAAATAAAAAATATACTTATCTGAGGATGGGTAGTACTTATCTATATGTGAGCCGTACTTACCTAAGGATGAGCCATAGACAGGGACTGCTCAGAGGTTGTTCAATGAACTGTGTCGTTGGCGGGTGAATTGACAGATGCATAAGAAGCAGGTTATCAACACCCAACTTTCAATATGCTGCATAAAGTTGCATAATGTCAGTTGAATTGTTTTTCCAAAATCATACATTTGTCAAAATACAATTTGATGAGTAAAACCGCACTTATAACCGGCATTACGGGACAGGACGGAGCCTACCTTGCAGATCTTCTTCTCGAAAAAGGATATATCGTACATGGAATAAAAAGACGGAGTTCCATGTTTAACACGCAGAGGATCGATCATCTATATCATGATCCGCATGAAAAAGGTGTTCGGTTTCATTTACATTATGGCGATCTTACAGATTCTACAAATATTATCAGGATAATTCAGGAAACCCAACCGGATGAAATTTATAATCTGGCAGCTCAAAGCCATGTTATGGTTTCATTTGAAACACCTGAATATACTGCGAATGCCGATGCGATAGGAACATTGAGGTTACTCGAAGCAATACGCATTCTAAAAATGGGGGATAGCACAAGGTTCTATCAGGCATCTACATCAGAGCTTTTCGGCAAGGTTCAGGAAGTGCCTCAGAATGAAAAAACTCCATTTTATCCTCGCAGCCCTTACGGAGTCTCGAAGTTATATGCCTTCTGGATTACAAAGAACTATAGGGAAGCGTATAATATGTTTGCCTCAAACGGAATTCTGTTCAATCATGAAAGTCCCATTCGCGGTGAAACATTTGTAACCCGGAAGATTACAAGAGCGGCAGCAAGAATCAGTTTGGGATTACAGAAGAAAGTGTATATAGGCAATCTGAATGCACAACGAGACTGGGGCCATGCAAAGGATTATGTCTATGGAATGTGGCTAATGATGCAACAGGAAAATCCTGATGATTATATTCTCGCTACAGGAAAAGCAACTTCCGTAAAGGAATTGATCGAATTGGCTTTTGGTTATGTTAATATCAGATTGGAGTGGAAGGGTGGTGGAGTGGATGAGGTTGGAATAAATAAATCTACTGGAGAAAAAATTGTTGAAATAGACCCCAGATATTTCAGGCCGACTGAAGTTGATTTACTGATAGGGGATGCTTCAAAAGCAAAAAAAGAACTGGGTTGGGAGCCAAAATATACTCTTAAAGAACTGGTGAATGAAATGGTATTGGAAGATCTGAGATTATTTAGAAAGGACCAATTCCTAAAAGATAAGGGGTATGATGTATTGAATTATTTTGAATGAGAGCATTAATCTATGACGGCAATAGTAATTTAAGAGAATTAAATATAGAAAAATTGATAAATTTGCTTGCATTAATACAATATTAGAATGGAATTTCAATTTACAGAAGAGCAGTTAAGCGTAAGAGACGCAGCAAGGGATTTTGCACAGAATGTTTTGTTGCCCGGTGTCATTGAGCGAGATGACAACCAAAAGTTTCCAGCAGAAGAAATAAAGCAATTGGGACAGTTGGGATTTTTAGGTATGATGACCAGCCCGGAATATGGTGGTGGCGGTATGGATACGGTTTCTTATGTGCTTGCAATGGAGGAGATATCGAAAGTAGATGCCTCTGCATCTGTTGTTATGAGTGTTAATAACTCGCTTGTTTGTTGGGGGCTTGAAAAGTACGGGACGGAAGAACAAAAGCAGAAATATCTGGTGCCTCTTGCTAAAGGAGAAGTGATTGGTGCATTTTGTTTGTCAGAACCTGAAGCTGGTTCTGATGCTACATCTCAAAGCACCACAGCAGAGGATAAAGGGGATTATTACCTGCTAAACGGAACTAAGAACTGGATTACCAATGGCAGTACATCTAAGTATTATATCGTAATAGCCCAGACACATCCTGAAAAGAGACACCATGGGATAAATGCGTTTATTGTTGAAAAAGGAATGGATGGTTTTATTGTAGGAGCAAAGGAAAATAAGCTTGGCATCAGAGGTTCTGATACGCATACACTGATGTTTCAGGATGTGAAAGTTCCGAAAGAAAACAGGATTGGAGAAGATGGGTTCGGATTTTCTTTTGCAATGAAAACTTTAAACGGTGGGCGTATAGGAATAGCTGCTCAGGCCCTTGGAATTGCATCAGGAGCCTTTGAACTGGCACTTAATTATTCAAAGGAGAGAAAAACTTTTGGAAAAGAAATTTGCAATCATCAGGCAATTCAGTTTAAACTCGCTGACATGGCCACATTGGTAGAAGCTGCCCGGTTATTATGTGTTAAGTCAGCATGGCAGAAGGATAGAGGACTTGACTATTCAACTTCCGGTGCTATGGCCAAGTTGTTTGCCTCTAAGGCCGCAATGGATATCGCTGTTGAGGCTGTCCAGATTCATGGTGGTTACGGCTATGTAAAACAATATCATGTTGAAAGATTGATGAGGGATGCTAAAATTACACAGATTTATGAGGGCACATCCGAAATTCAAAAAATGGTAATCTCCCGTTCTATTCTTAAGGATTAGATTACGCTCAGTACTTTTTCCAAAGATATTCCCCGTGATCCTTTCAAAAGCACAATAGAGTTTTCGGGAAATTTATTGGATTTTGTGCTGAAAAACCTTATTAAATCCTCAACGGTTTCAAACGTGGTATAGGGGTTATTGTTTATCGCATTTTTAAAAAGTGACCCAACCAAATACACTTTGTTGAATGATTGAGATTCAAGTAGTTTGATTATTCTTCCATGTTCTTTTTTGCTGAAAGAGCCGAGTTCCAGCATATCGCCCAATATGGCAATCTTGTTTGGTACATGTTGTTCCGAGAGATTCATGATTGCCGCCTTCATGCTCACAGGGTTGGCATTATAAGCATCCTTGATGATTGAATACCCTTTTCTTTCGATCAATTGAGATCGGTTATTTGTTGGAACGAATCCATTGATTGCTGAACAAATATCAGAATGAGACACTTGGAAATAGTCACCTATGCATATAGCAGACATGATATTCTCAAAATTATATATACCGGTAATTTGTGAAAAAATATTGTGCCAACTGGTTTCTGCACCAGATTTCCACTTGATGTGTAAATAAGGAGTAGATTCAGTTATCATACCGCAACATGCTGCATTTTTATCTGTTCCGTAAGTGATAGCACTGAGTCCATTGGCGATATTTCTAAGAATGTCATTATCTGCATTGAGAAATATTTTACCTTTAGTTTTAGATATATATTCATACAGTTCATTTTTTGCTTTAAGGACACCATCAAAATTCCCAAACCCTTGCAGGTGTGCTTTTCCTATGTTTGTAATTAGGCCATAATTCGGCATTGCCAAGCGGCATAACAACTTAATCTCTCCAATATGACTGGCTCCCATTTCTATCACTGCTATTTCGATGTCTGACTTAATCGAAAGCAGAGTAAGAGGAACCCCAATATGATTATTGAAATTTCCTTCTGTTACATGTGTTTTATATTTTTTTTTAAGTATGGCAGCTATTAGCTCTTTAGTTGTTGTTTTCCCATTTGTTCCGGTGATTCCTATTACAGATATATCTAAATTTTCTCTATGCGTTTGAGCAAGATTTTGTAAGGCAAGAAGTGAATCATCAACCAGGATATATCTCTCATCCTTTTTATAAAGAGGATTATCAATGACAGCGAAAGCGCTTCCTTTCTCTAAAGCATCTTCCGCAAATTTGTTTCCGTCAAATTGATCTCCTTTAAGTGAGAAGAAGATAGAATCAGGTATTATACTTCTCGTATCCGTGCTTATTTCAGGATGCTTTAGATAAATATCATATAAAGACTGCATACTAAATAAAAAATTCCGCCCATTTTTTTTGGGCGGAATTTTAGTTACATTTTATTTACGATATTAAAAACCAACAGGGCTACCCACGCGATCCATTGCGCATCTGAAACCAATATAATCGGTAGAATGAGCTTCATCTAAAAATCTTCTTGTTCCCGGATTCATATAAAAAGCACGGTCTTTCCAGGAGGCACCTTTATAAACTCTCGCTCGATCATTGATCATAGAAGTGAAGTCATTTGGTTGGCTAGGTTTGTAAGAATACATCCATGCTGATTCAGGTAAAACCTCTTCTTGATCTGAACCTCCTCCAAAATCAAGTCCACCCAAACCTGAAGTGTCTGGTTCACTATTATCAACACCTTCTTCTTCAGCTCCAGGTGGATTTAACCAGTATGTGCTTTCAACAGAAGATTCGTAGTCACCATCATGATAATTGATGTTGTCAGATCTTCTGTAATTTCTTCTGTCAAGGTTTTCTTTAACTGATACATTCCTGTATTGCAGATGGCCCAAACTATCTTTTTCGGCAACAAGATCGTCAACATCTCTAACTATTGTTTTGTAAACATTACCTCTGAATGGTCTGAAATCATCTAATGTAATAGTATTTAAAGGTCTGTAAACATCCATCACCCATTCACTCACATTACCAGCCATATTATAAAGTCCATAATCATTTGGCCAATAAGAGTAAACAGGAGATGTAACATCTGCATTGTCATTTAAACGACCAGCAATACCCATGTTATCTCCTCGTCCGCGTTTGTAGTTAGCCAGAAACATTCCTATATATTGTTCTTCAGGATTTCTGGTTGCGTGTCCAGCCCATGGCCATTGTCTTCTTTCAAGAATCCTTTCACCAATTGTGTTTCCAACCAAACCGTAAGCTGCATATTCCCATTCTGCTTCGGTAGGAAGACGATAACGAGGTAATAATATACCATCTTCCATCCTAACATTTCTATATTCTTTATTAGGATTTAAATCCGGTAATCCATCAATTCGTTTACCGCTCTCATACTGACCATATAAATAAGCATCTGTATTAAAATTATCTTCGTTGATCTGGTTTACATAATGTTCAAGAATTCCTTCACGGATCAGGATGAACTCATTGACTCTATCTGTTCGCCAGGCACAAAAATCAGAACATTGAAGCCAACTCACTCCAACAACAGGATAATCTCTGTATGCAGGATGTCTTAAATAGTAATCAACATATGGATCATTATAACCAAGGCGTGATCTCCATACAAGCGTGTCCGGCAATGCTTTTTTATAAATTGCCGGATAATCAGCTCCATACACTCTTTGAAGCCAATACATATATTCCAGCCAATTGAAATTGGTGACTTCAGTTTCGTCCATATAAAATGAAGAAACTGTTACACGTCTTGGAATATTATTCCAGTCATACATAACGTCATCTACAATTCTGCCTTGTGTGAATGTACCACCTTCAATCAATACCAGGTTAGGACCGGTTTCTTGTTCTTCAAATGGCACTTTTTGGAATCCTCCGTTTTTTGGATCATTATAATTCCATCCTGTAATACTAGATCGTTCATAACTACAAGATGTGATTATTGCAAGAGTTAGAATTGTCCCAACAGTAAGCACATTTATTATCATTGTTTGTTTCATAGCTCCCTGTTTTGGTTTATTATTCACATTTATATAATCTTTTAACTAAAAAGAAGGACAACTTATTGTTCTGAATTTTCTTCTTTTTGGTCGACAGTCAAATTGCATCGTAAATGAAAGTTCATGTGAACCTGCAGTTGCATTGCTTAATTTGGACACGGTTATGTCATAACTGTATCCAAATTTAATTACATCAGTTTGAACGCCAACCAATAAAATAAATGAGTCTTGATTTCTATACCAAAGTCCTCCAACAACAGGTCCTTTTGTTACATATAAACCCATATTTAGTTGCATAAAGTCCTGCTGTTGCTGGAATAAAATATTTGGAGAAATTGTTCCTTGCTTTGGATCTCTTTTAAGTGGTATTACTGCTCCAACATGTCCGGTATATTTTCTTGGGAGCCTTACTTCAGGCAATTCAGTGAAACTTTCAGGAGGCTTTGTCAGGTGACTTGCGGAAAATCCGAAGAAAAACATTTTACTATATCCAAGAATTCCTGCTGAAAAATCTGGTTTAAGAACAGAACTGGATCCCTCTGTTTCGGTTGTCTGTAATATGAAACCATATCTTGGATCAATCATATCTCCGAAAGTCAATTTTTTCCAATCAAGTGCTTTTTGCATAAGAGTGGCTTCAAACCCTATTTTCATTGAAAAATTCCTGTTAACATTCAATTGATAGGAGTAAATGCCGCTTGCAGTGGTAGTATTTATAGTACCTTCACCAGCATCGTCCCGAATGATCTGAACTCCGATTCCACCATTAAAAGCATCAACATGTTGATCGTATGATGCTGAATATGTGACAAAGGTTCCTGAAATCGCAGGCCATTGATTTCTGTAATTCAAAATTAGTCGAGGGCAACGGGCAGTGCCTGCAAATGCTGGATTGAGATAAAGCGGATTAGCATAGAACTGTGTAAATTCAGGGTCTTGAGCATTAGAAATATAAGGTGCCACACAGATTGTTGTGAGAATGAATAAAATGTTATATGCCTGCTTTCTGATCATAATTCGATTTGATAAAGATGTCCTTATACGCCTTTGTTAATTTTGGGTTACAATAATAGTTTATTTTAATATATCATTCATACAATATAAATAACTTGCATCCGTTTCCCCACTTAAAATCATTATCTTTAAGCACAAATATATAAATTATTAAAGATATATTTAACACTAAAACAATTTGAAATTGGATTTTGTTACAGATTAGGTAAAATTTGCAATCTTTGTTTAACCGATTTGATTAAATGAAATTAACAACATTAGTCTTTGCATTTCTTCCTCTTTTTTTAATAGCACAATCAAAAAACAGAGGGTCAGTAATACATAAAAAAGATGTTCATGTTAAAAATGGGTATACTATCCAATGGAACACTCCTAAAATAATAAAGCAACAATCCGAAGAGAAGATTCAATTTTTAAATTTTGATGGTTGTGTGTACAGACAATCGGAAATAATTCCTGAAGTACAGGTGATGAAAAAACTTCGTGATTTCCCAGCCAGGATAAAAGTAACAATGGCAAATGCTATTTTTCAGTTGATGAACGATAAAGAAATTCAAATAATAAGCAAAAGCCCTTTAATAACTGATCAAATCAAAATTACAAGTAGAGTGAGTTATTTAAAAGGAAAGGCATATGGAGTGATTTGGTTTATTCCAATAAGGAAAAACCGGAGAACCGGAGCATATGAGAAACTTGTATCATATAGTCTAAACATACAGGCTGAAGATATAAAAACAATTCCTCCGGGCAAAGTCAGAAATTATGCTCAGAATTCAGTGTTAGCTGCAGGCAATTGGTATAAAATTGGACTTACTAAAGATGGTATATATAAACTGGATTATGACTTTCTTGAAAGCATTGGATTGAACATGCTTGTTGTTGACCCGAGAAATATCCGGATTTATGGCAATGGAGGGGGTATGTTGCCTTATGATAATTCCGTATTCAGGTATGATGATTTAGCAGAAAACACAATTTATGTAGAAGGAGAATCAGATGGAATTTTCGATACAAATGACTATGTATTATTTTACGGGCAAGGAACAACCAGGTGGAAATTAAATGGTTCATATTATAATCATATAATAAACCAGTATTCAGATACAACTTATTATTTTATCACGGCTGATCTTGGTATGGGTAAAAGAGTTAATCTCCAAAACTCCCTTCCTACATATAATATAACTGTAAACTCCTTTGATGATCTGCAGTATTACGATAAAGATCAGACAAACCTGATAAAGACAGGTAGGGATTGGTTTGGAGAATCATTCAATATTGTTACCTCAGCAAACTTTATTATGACTTTTCCAAACATTGATTTAAATAGCAATGCGCATGTTGTTGCACGGTTAGCATCACGTACAATAGGAGCTTCAAGCAATTTTACAGTTGATGTTTCAGGACAGGCAAATAGCAGTGATGGATTCGGGCCGGTTACAGAAGGTTATACAGATCAATATGCTATTCAAAAAAATATTGTTTTGGATTTCATTCCAAATAATTCAACATTTAATATTGACATAAGTTATAATAAAGGGAATAATAGTGCAATTGGATGGCTTAATTATATAGAAGCTAACGTCAGAAGAAAACTTATTCTTGCAGGAGACCAGATGATATTTAGAGACGCTTTATCTGTTGGCCTTGGTAATGTTGCCAGATATCAGATTCTAGGTGTTGATGTTAATACTCAAATATGGGATGTGACATATCCTACCAATATTAAGAATCTGCAGGGCAATTTATTAGGTAATACTTTTAGTTTTAATGCGAATGCAGATACATTGCATAGATACATTGCTTTTACTGGAAACAGTTTTTATAAACCGGTTTTTATTGAAAAAGTAAACAATCAGAATTTGCATGCATACTCTCTAGCTAATATGTTGATAGTTACTAATCCAAGGTTAAAAGATGCAGCAGAAGAACTGGCAGATTTTCACAGGACTCATGATCAATTAACAGTTCATGTTGTCTCTACAAAGCAGATTTATAATGAATTTTCATCCGGATCTCGTGATATAACAGCGATAAAAGATTTTGTAAAGATGTTTTATGATCGTGCAGCAGGGGATAGTACTAAACTTCCAAGATATCTGTGTTTGTTTGGGGATGGGTCTTATGATAATAAACATAGATTAACCGGGAATGTAAATTTAATTCCTACTTATGAATCTTCAGAATCACTACTTCCAACTACTTCTTATGTTTCTGATGATTATTATGGCTTACTGGATAATAATGAAAGTGATAATCCAGCTGAAATAATAGATATTGGTATTGGACGCTTACCTGTGAGGTCATTAGCAGAGGCATTAGATATTGTAAAAAAAATTAAATACTATTCTAATATTCAAACGATGAAACCTTGGCGTAACTGGCTCGCATTTGTTGGTGACGATGAAGATAATGCTCTGCATATGACCCAGTCTGATCAACTTGCACAAAAAGTAGATTCTCTATATCCAGATTATAATATTGATAAAATCTATTTAGATTCTTATAATCAGGTGAGCACTCCCGGAGGAGAGCGTTATCCTGATGTTAATGAAGCCATTAATAAAAGAATGGAACAAGGGTGTCTTATTCTTACTTATGTTGGACATGGTGGTGAACTTGGATGGGCACACGAACGTGTATTGGAAGTTTCAGATATTAACAGTTGGACTAATATTGATAATATGCCGCTTTTTCTTACAGCAACATGTGAATTCAGCCGATGGGATGATCCCTTGAGAACATCTGCAGGAGAATATTGTTTTCTTAATAAAAATGGAGGTGCCATTGCTTTATTAACAACGACAAGGTTAGTATATTCTAATCCTAACAAGCAGTTGGCCGACACTTTTTTTAATTATGCTTTTTCAGAGTTGAATGGCGATGTGATCAGATTGGGTGATCTTATGTTGCTTACTAAAATAAATGGACCTCTTATTGCAAATACACGAAATTTTACATTAATCGGAGATCCTGCAGTTCAATTAGCTTATCCACGATATAATGTAATCACATCATCCATGCAGGATACCATTAAGGCACTAAGTAAAGTAACAGTTACCGGTTATATAGTTGACCCGGGTACTGGCCAAAAAATAAATAACTATAACGGAGTTGTATATCCTATAGTATTTGATAAAAAAATGGATATACTCACATTAAATAATGATGGGCAGGGTGCCTTTTCATATAAAGATCAGAACAATATGCTTTTTAAAGGAAAGGCATCCGTTAATAACGGAGATTTTAATTTCACGTTTATTGTTCCAAAAGATATTGCATATAAATATGGCAATGGTAAAATAAGTTATTATGTTAAGAATGGATCAGTTGACGGTAATGGGTATTATGATAATTTTATTATTGGTGGAACTGATTCAAATGCCCCGGAGGACAATTCCGGCCCGGATATCAAACTCTATCTTAATGACTCAACATTTGTTTTCGGAGGCATTACTGATGAGAATCCGGATATTTATGCAAAACTTTATGATGAAAATGGTATCAATACCGTGGGCAGTGGACTTGGACATGATATAACTGCAGTTTTGGATGATAACACAATGAATGCTCAAATATTAAATGAATATTACGAGTCTGATCTTAACTCATATCAAAAAGGCAGTGTGAGATATCCATTATCAAATCTGGAAGAAGGATACCATACCTTGCGGTTAAAAGCATGGGATGTTTATAATAATTCGGGTGAAGCCTACACACAATTTATAGTAGCAAAAAATGCTAAACTTGCATTAGATCATGTGCTGAATTATCCTAATCCGTTTACAACAAGCACTGATTTTTATTTTGAGCACAACAGACCTGGAGAGAATCTTGATATCAAAATCAGGATATTTACCATATCAGGAAAGCTGATTAAAACGATAAGAACTTTCTCTTTCACAGACGGATATCGTATTGGTCCTATTCACTGGGATGGTCTGGATGAATTTGGAGATAAGATTGGAAGAGGAGTTTATATTTATAACGTAAAAATCACTACTCCCGTTGGTGAAGTGGTAGATGTTTATGAAAAACTGGTATTATTAAATTAAATCATTTTGTATATTTGTAATATTAATAAGAAAAAATGAAAAATCCTGTTATATTGATCTGTAAAAGCGTTTTAAGAGTAACATCCGTCATTGTATTATTGATAATTGGTATCAATGTTTCTGTAGCTCAGAATACTTCTAAAAATGGGGAGGACTTTAGTTTGCAGTTGAATACCATTACCACAGCGGTACCCTTCCTTTTAATAGCTCCTGATTCCCGTTCTGGCGCTATGGGTGATGCTGGTGTATCAACATCTCCTGATGCCAATTCTATCGCATGGAATCCTTCTAAACTAGCATTTGCAGAAAAAAATATTGGTATTGCGGTATCATATACTCCCTGGTTGAGGAATCTTGTCCCGGATATTAATTTATCATATCTGACTGGTTATAAAAAAATAGATAAGACACAGGCTATTGGTGCTTCACTTCGTTATTTTACTCTTGGAGATATACAGTTCACGGATGAATACGGGCAAAATACTATACAGTTCCGTCCAAATGAATTTGCTGTTGATGTTGCATATTCGCGAAAATTGTCTGATCGTTTCTCCGGAGGTATGGCGATCAGGTATATATATTCCAACCTGACTGGAGGAATAAACGTGCAGGGAGCCGAATCGAAAGCTGGGCAAGCTGTTGCTGCAGATATATCAGGTTATTATCAAAATGAAGATATTACTTTAGGTAATAAAGACGCAATTCTGGCTGCAGGATTCAACGTATCTAATATTGGGAATAAGATGAATTATACCCAAACTTCTAAGCGGGATTTTATACCGATCAATTTGCGAATTGGTCCAAGGTTAACGATAAATCTTGATGAATATAATTCTATAGCTATCACAACTGATATCAACAAACTATTGGTTCCAACAACTCCGTCTTATTCTGAAGATAGTTTAGGTCAGGCTATTAAAGATAATGAAGGAAACTACATTATTCTTTCAGGCAAGGATCCGGATCGTTCAGTTGCGGCAGGTATGTTCGGCTCTTTTACCGATGCTCCCGGAACCGTTATTTACAATTCTTCAACCGGGGAGTATGAAGTTGTAAAAGGGAGCCGTTTTAAAGAAGAGTTGCATGAAATCATGCTGGCAACTGGAGTGGAATACTGGTATGATAATCAACTGGCTCTGCGTGCCGGTTATTTTTATGAGCATGCTACCAAAGGGAATAGAAAGTACATCACGCTTGGAGCCGGTTTACGTTATAAAGTGTTCGGGCTGGATTTTTCATATCTTATACCAGTTAATTTCAGTGCAGATATAACAACAAAAAGCCCTTTAGAGAACACATTGAGATTTACCCTGAAATTCGATCTTGATGCATTCAAATCACAGGAAGGAGAAGAACCATCTATTGAATGATTCGTACAGGATTTGGTTATGACGTGCATCCTCTTACCAAGGGAACCGGTCTGATCATTGGAGGTGTTAGTGTTCCTCACTCCAAAAGATCTGTTGGTCACTCAGATGCTGACGTGCTGATTCATGCTATTTGCGATGCGCTGCTGGGAGCTGCAGCATTGGGAGATATTGGTTCACACTTCCCTGATACGGATATTAATTATAAAGGAGTGAACAGCATGTTATTTCTTCAGACAGTTAATGAGATGCTTTCCAAAGAAGGATATTCAGTTTCTAATATAGATTCCACAATTTGTCTTGAAAAGCCAAAGGTGATTCCTTATGTAGATTCAATGCGGGCAAACATTGCAAAAGCCCTGCAAATAGAAAGCGTACAGGTTTCAGTCAAAGCAACAAGGGGAGAGAAAATTGGGATGATTGGAAGAGAAGAAGGGATTGCTGCTTTTGCAACCGTTTTAATCCAAAAACAGGAGGTATGAAAAAGTCCTATTTAAAATCCTAATAATTGACTTGGGGTAGAAAGTATAGTAATCTGTTTCAGTTAGAGTTTTTATCACCACCGAGATTAAAAGAATAATTTAAAGACCATATATGTCTGGTTATTGGGAAAGGTTCATTGAGGGGTTTTTCCAGCATGTATGCAAGAGATAATTCTTGTTTGTCATTGAGTATGTAGTTTAAGCCGAGTTTATAACGAAAAGCGTCTATCGCATTCCCTGCAGGATTTCCTAGTTGATAGAAAAATTCAATACTGCTGTATGGCTCAATGGCTTTGTCAAGGTCTAATTTCAGCTTTAGTCTATTTCGAGAATACTCGCTAGGGTTGTTCTTGTTGTAGTCTGAATAAAGATCTTTGTATCCTACCTGATACCTTGTCCTTAAATAGACAATGACGGGTTTTTCCTTGTATTTAAAAGTAAGATCGGTATTGAAACGATGCCTAATGCTGAAGCCACCAATGTCGAGTGGTTTTTGGGTATAACGATATGCTGCCTTGAATGTAAGAAACTTATTGATCTTATATGATGGGGATAATTGAGAAAAGACAGAATTTACAGAAGAAATGTTGTCATTGATACGAATCTCCTCTTCAAATGAAAGTCGGATATCTTTTGTTATGGATTTTACAAGTTCAACCCCTGTCCATAACTCAGCATCTGCATCCTGGGCAAACAGATCGGTTGGAGAAGTGAGCAGGGACATTCCCGGTATCAGTACCACTGAAAATGCAAATAGTCTGAGTCTCATTTTTTTGATATAATGGTATTATCAATATAAATTGAAGATGATTTCTCATCTTCATAAAAACAAATTCTGATGTAGGCAATATCTTTTAGAAAGTCGATCTTCTTGATCTCAAAACGATGGATGTTCAGTCCTGTCCTGTTGTTCAGATCTTCGAGCATTTCCTTGTGCCTTTCCGGCTTTATCAATTCGATATTTTCATAAATTACATTCTTCCGCACTTCGTGTTTAAGCAACCAGATTTTCTCAAGTCCATATGTGAGAAAAACAAGCATCAGGTTGGTGAAAACCAATTCTACATAACTAACCTTCTTATTTGCGAGAGCATTTATCAGTGCGATGCCAATAATTAGGAATAAATATGTCATCTCCTTGATCTCTATAGGGTCAGTGCGATATCTGATGATCCCAAAAACAGCAAATAAACCAAGTGCAAATCCCATGCTTAATTTGACATTAGAAAGTAAATGACACAAAAAGAAGACGACCACGCTAAATATAAGATAAGTGAATAAGTAATCTTTCCGTTTTGTTATAGAATAATAGATATATCTTACTATCCAAATAACGATTCCTAAATTGAACAGAAAGCGACATACCAGTTCAATAAAGTCTTCGGTATCGATGACTTTAATATTAAAAATCTTAACTAGCGGTAGAATATCTAAAAGCAGTTCCATCTGTTATTTTTTTAATATATAAAATTCGTGGTTTAAACCGGTTGTCTTTAATATTCTTATACATGAGCGATATACCTAAGCAATATTTGCTGATTCTCATCGGTCTGATATGAAATTTTCTCATAGCCTTTACAAAATCAGACAATACACTGAATTTTTCCTGTTTAAGTTCAGCTATTACAATGTCTTTCACTTCGGTTATTTTGTTATTCTGGTTGTATCTCAGATCCAGGTCTATCGTCAGTCTTTCCTTCTTTTGTTTGTGCACTAATGTAATTCGGGAGAAGTTGTTCCACAAACTTGGTGATAATTCATTTTCTTTTATTTTAGATTTTTTTCCAATATAATCTATAGAATCATTGCTTAATCTCAGTTCAAAGTCAGGTTTTTTCATGCGGCTTTTTAATGTCCGTCCTTTATTGGTTTTGAATTTAATCTCCAGAAAACATAAACCGGAATCCAGATACTTGCGCATTCTCACTTTGTACCTGTTCATTTTCCCGGTTGCATGTTTTTGAAAAAACTGCAAATTTTCTGTATCATAATAGACTGACCTGTAATGATTCATCCTGTTACCGTCAATTTCAAGAATATTATAATGCTTGTAGATTTCCTGAAGAACATCGGCCAGCTTATTTTTATTAAAAACATATTTCGTGTCCACGCGATTCTGTAATTTAAAACTTTCCATTTCATCCAGTGAAATTGGGGTGAATTTTTGTAATGTAGTTGAGATGTCCACGAAAATTCTTAAGGTCTGTAAGCAATAACAATATCATCTAAAGCTATCAATTCGTCTTTGTTTGTGATGCTCACATCCATACTTTTTACTTCTTTTCCACCCGGGCAATTAACACAATCCGAGAATACATAAACAGTGTAATTTCCCGGAATGAGCCTGTTAAAAGCATACCCACCATTTTGCCCTGTTCTCATATCATCAAAATAAACACTATCACCTTCATACTGAATATAAACTCTTTCATTGAGGGCATAATACTCATCAATGAGATTACCTAAAGAATTGTATTCTTTTGCATAAATATGTCCTTCAATCTCTGCTGATCCATCGTTCGGTTTAAGATTTTTAATCAATTCGATGTCTTCAAGCTCCATGGTTGCGTTTTTATCGGTTACGCTTGTCTGTAATTCAACTTTTTGTATCCCATTGTCACAAGTGTCACAATCCTGATAGGCAAAAACCGTGTAGTCTCCTTTACGCAGGTATTGAAATTTATAAGAACCATCATAATTGGAGTTGATATCATCATCATATATGTTATGGTCACCGTATATGATGTACACATTTTCGTCTCTTGCCTGTTCTTTTGCAATAAATTTACCGTTCCAGTCATATGTCATATAATATATTTTCCCGGTGATGCTTGCACCACCACCTACACCTTCGGTTTTTTTGCACGAATTGAAACTTATACCGATAGCTGCAATCAGTAAGACTAAAACATTAACATTTTTCATGATATGGTTTTTAAAATTTGTTTTCAAATGTATAATTATTCAGGATAAAATTTTGTTCAATGTATTTTAATAATATTGAATTCATCAGAAAAATTCATTATAATACTACAACTTATTCTGCTATTAATTTTCCAGTCAACACTTCACCCTCATTGCTGTTTATGATATAAAAATACATCCCGGGGCGAAGATGTAAACCTTTTATTTCCGTATGATTACCAATAAGAATTTCATCAACTAGCTGTTTCCCCTCAATGTCATATATTTTTATGGTTGCATTGTTATAATATCTTTTACAAATAACAGATAGTTTATCATGAAAAGGGTTGGGTAATACCCGGACTTCTTCAACATCCGGAACCTGCCCGGCTGCTTCTAATGGCCAGCACCCGTAACTTAATAGCTGGTTATTTACATTTATCTGTCTTGCAGTAATAAATGATTTCAGGCCGGGTATCCATCCCATTCCTCCCTGGATATTGTTTGTAAGATTGTTTTCAAATTGTTGGTTGGTGTACATTTTGTTTATGTCAGCATAAAGATCTGCCCTTATTGCATCAGCCAAACTATCAATTAAAGGAAACAGCATTTCCGGAGAAAACTCTGTAGATATCATGTTGCATAGTTCATCGGCATATTGATTCTTATAGTCGTTGTCGTTAATCATTTTTATTGAGAGAGGATGTAACTGTTGGGGGATTGCGAAAAAAACGTCTAAATCTTCCAATTCAGGGACGGTATGAGACATCTGGAAGTTTCCGAAAGCTTCATTTACATCCCAGATGATCCATTGAAAATAATCCAGATAAAAATCGTGGTAGATATAATAATTGTGACCTGAGCCCTGATACGAATCAAGATTCACAAACAGCATGGTTGCAGCCCAGGCTTTAATGAAAATTTCTGTATTCAGGACAGTTTGAATCGAATCATGAAATTGTGAGGGAGAAGTATTATTGATAATATTGATAAGATGAACAAGATCGCTCCAATCATTAACTATTTCATTATTTTTTAATTCATAATGAGGATAATAATCCGTTTCATTTGCGCTGATCCATGATAGTGAGCCAGAGGGATCTCCTTTAAAAAGGTTGCCGTTATCACTTGAAAACCATGTTTTAAGAAATTGATCATCAACTTGTTCAACGGCTGAATATAAACCCCAGTAATCTCCGTTGATATAGACTTTGGCGAAGGCTGCCCTGGGTGCCGGAATAGATAATTTATCACAAAAATCCAGCATGATTTTTTCCCTTAACATCGTGGGATCCTTAAAGCCGTTATTCAGGTTAAGTTTTTGTAACCGGTCATATTCCTGGCCATCCACAAAGCGGTTAAACTCCAGCTTGATTGGTTTTTTAACACCCGGTAATGAAAAAGAAGAATTTCCTTTAAGCCGAACACCAATAGAATCCATTAACGTTCCATTGATCGTAACCTGTGCCGGCATGTAATGATAAGTGCCGCTCAGGTCTCCTTGTTGTTTATAATATATCAGCGAGTCCCAGAAATTCTGTTGGGTGAATATGAGTTCCACAGTGTGTATAATTGGCAGCGGGAAGAAATTATCACCCGGATTCTGGGCATTAACAACCGATAAAATCATTTGGCATATAAGCCCGATTGAACTGATCTTTTTCATTATAAAAAACTACTTTAAGACTATAAGTTGGTTCAAAAGTTTAACAAAGATATTTAAT
>CAZUDW010000039.1:0-22925 GCA_964619305.1 uncultured Flavobacteriales bacterium | reverse complement strand
TGTTTCGTGAGTCCTCCAACATTTTATATTTCTTTCGGTTGGCTCATATCCGCAAAGTACTATGACTTTGCTTAACATCAGTCATTAATTGCATTTTTCTTTCAAGATATATTTGGCATATTTATATCCCAAAGACTGTGATCGCTGCAAGTCTCTGCAAGAGTTTTCAATATCTTTTAAGCCAAAATAAATTCCGGATCTCAGAAAATAGGCTTCCCCATTATTCGGATCTATTGAAATGAGCTTATTATAATCCCGAAGTGCTCCATGCATGTCACCCAGACTACGCTTCAAGGAGGCCCTGCTCTGATAAGCATGAGCATAATCCGGTTTTAGTTCTATCACTTTATTTAAATCATGTAATGCCTTGTTAAACATGCCTTTATTAAAGAAAAGAACTGCCCTGTTATGCAATGCGAGGTAATTATCATCGTCAAGTGCTATTGAATGATCATAATCTTTATTTGCCGAAATGAGATCCCCCTCCTTGAAGAACTGATCGGCCCGAAACATATACCCGTGCGTGTCGTAGGGATACTTGGCAATTATATCACTGAACAAGGACAGACTGTTCTCCCAAACTCTAATCCTTCCGACAGAGATAAATGAAAATACAATGATCACCACAATCAGTGAGATTATCGAAAATATTTTTCGCAAACCATATCTGTTTTGATTGCGATTATTCGAAAACAAAGTGATAACAACAAGGAATAAAGGCCCTGTGTAAGCCGCATAAGTATAGCGTTCTGCCAGCATAGCATGTCCGAAAGGAATTAACTGTAGAATCAAAATAACTGAAACTGAATAATATAATATTGCAAAACGAATCTCTGTTGTAAGTTTCTTCCATTTCGATACAATAAGCAGAACAAAAACAATCAAAGCTGTGAAAGCCATATAATATTTGAATGGCAAGATTGCTGTTGAACAATCAGGAAAAGGGTGGAAAGCAGACAAATGCACCGGAACAATCATTTCGAACAAATAGTACCAAAATGCATATGAAGCGATGAAAATCCTTTGAAAATAAGGTATATGCAAAAACTCCTGAGAAGTGATAGCACCACCTGTATATTGGGAAACAATGGCAACAATGCCACCCACTACTGCAAGGAAAAATATTGGCAATTTCTCCTTAATGAAATTTTTATCCATCCTCCATCCTTTAAAATAATCAACAAGCAGTAGAACAAATGGAATAACAACCGCTGCAGATTTTGAAAGTAAAGAGCAGGAAAACAGAACCATCAGGAACATATAATATACAGCCCGGCATTTTCCTTTCCCTGTTTTATATTTCATATAACTAAGAAGTGCCAGAAAAGAAAAAAAAGAGAACAACAGATCTTTTCTGGACGATATCCATGCTACAGATTCCACATGCATTGGATGTACTGAAAAAAGAACTGCCGTAAAAAAAGCAACATGAATATTATTACTTAACCTGCTTATAAAAAGAAACAACAACAAGGAATTGAGCAAATGCAATAACAAATTATCTATATGATATATTGCCGGACTTTCCCCTGCCATTCTATATTCAACAGCATAACTTAAGGTTGTCAATGGATGGTAATTGCTTTTATAGAATGTGCTGAACATCGAAAGAACAGACGAAAGTGAAAAATCTTTTATGTTCGGATTCTCAACAACGTATTCAAAGTCATCATAACTAACAAACCCATTTTTGACTGAAGAAGAATAGACCGCAATTGTTATTAAAGCGATCAGAATCATATACCAGATTATTTTCTTACTCCAGATCATTATACAGCAATGAGATGCGTGCAAAATACATGAAATTCCAAATATATCTTTCTATATGATAATAACAAACGCTTCAGCACGCATATAAAAAGCAAATCTGTTGATAAAAGATGGGCTGTTACAACTGAAACAGCATAGTTAATATCTATTTTTGCCCTATGTCTTATTTGAAGGAACTGAACGAAGCGCAAAGGGAAGCGGTTGAATACACAGATGGTGCTTCCATCGTTCTTGCTGGTGCGGGTTCAGGCAAGACAAGAGTCCTCACATACAGAATCGCACATTTGTTAAAAAAAGGTATAAGCCCATTTGAAGTGCTTGCCCTCACCTTTACCAACAAAGCTGCCAGAGAAATGAAAAAACGCATTGCCCAAATGGTCAGTGATAGTGATGCCAGGAGTTTGTGGATGGGTACTTTTCATTCCAATTTTGCAAAGATACTTCGTATTGAATCTGACACCATCGGATTCCCCTCTAATTTCAGCATTTATGATCAGGAAGATTCCAAACGTCTCATTAAAAAAATAGTGAAAGAAATGGGATTGGACGATAAGTCATATAAACCATCCATCGTACACAACAGGATTTCACTTGCTAAAAATAACCTTATCGGCCCGGAAGATTACAATTCGGATGATCTAAAGCAAAGTGAAGACATCGAAGCAAAGCGCCCCATGCTTGGACAAATCTATTCTGCTTACCAGTCGCGGCTTTTCCATGCTTCTGCTATGGATTTTGACGACCTCCTCTTCAACACTTACACCCTGCTCTGCAAAAACCTGAAAGCTCTCCACAAATACCAGGGCAGATTTCGATACATTCTGGTAGATGAATTTCAGGACACTAACTATTGCCAGTATCTCATTCTCAGGAAGCTTGCAGCCCGTTACCAGAACATTTGCGTTGTTGGTGATGATGCACAAAGCATTTACGCTTTCCGGGGTGCACACATCCGTAATATGCAGGATTTTCAAAAGGATTATCCGGACACTAAAGTTTTTAAACTTGAACAAAATTATAGGTCAACAAAGAACATCGTGGCCGTGGCTAATTGTGTAATCGAAAAAAACAAACAGCAATTACACAAAACCGTTTGGACCGCCAACGATGAAGGAGCAAGAATTCAGGTACACAGATTGCTCACCGACAATGAAGAAGGTTTTAGCGTTGCAAACCAAATTTTCCAGATAAAAAACAACCACCAGGTTCCAAACAATCATTTTGCACTTCTTTACCGAACCAATGCCCAGTCGAGAGCTCTTGAAGAAGCTCTGAGGAAGATCAACATACCTTATCGGGTGTATGGTGGTCTTTCGTTTTACCAAAGAAGAGAAGTGAAAGACCTACTTGCCTATTTCCGGCTCACCTTTAACCATAATGACGAAGAGGCTTTCAGGCGAATTATCAATTACCCCGCCAGAGGAATAGGGCAAACAACCCTTGAGAAACTTACCGTAACTGCACATGAAAACATATGCAGCCTATGGGATGTTGCAACTAACTGCCAAGCATTTCAATTGAACATCAACAGCGGTACAAAAACCAAACTTTCCGATTTCGTCAATATGATCAAAAGCTTTGCAATATTTTCGGAAGAAAATAATGCATTCGACACTGCCAGCCACATAGCTGTCTCTTCAGGTATCATTAAAGAACTTAAGAACGATGAATCTATTGAAGGACAATCGCGACTTGACAACATCCAGGAATTACTAAATGCCATACAAAGTTTTGTTGATCAACCCCTGCCTGAGGATCGTCAACAATGGTCGCTGGAAGATTTTCTGCTTGAAGTAGCTTTACTCACCGATATGGATAAGGAAGATAAAGATAAAACCGAAAGGGTGAGCCTGATGACAATACACTCTGCAAAAGGGTTAGAATTTCCATATGTTTTTATCACCGGGATGGAAGAGAGTCTTTTCCCTTCTCATATGGCTATACATGACCGTGCTGATCTTGAAGAAGAAAGACGCCTTTTTTATGTAGCTGTTACCAGGGCAATGAAAAAAGTTATTCTCACTTATGCTGCTACTCGTTATAAATGGGGTGAATTATATGATTGTGAACCCAGCCGTTTTCTCGATGAAATAAATCCGGATTATTTGCAGTTTTCACACACTGAAAGCAAAAGAAAACCCCAATTCAATTCCCGGAAACAAACTACTACCCGAGAAGTCGCATCATTAAGAACCGGAAACAGGAGACTGATCAACCTAAAGGAGGCTGGAAAAAGCATATCGGTTGATAATAGTTATTTTATCGCTGATGATATTAAAGACATACAGGTGGGTATGCACGTGGAACACCAGCGCTTTGGTAAAGGAAAAGTGCTGAACATTGAAGGAGAGATGCCAAACCGTAAAGCGACCATCTTCTTCAAGCTAAGTGGTCAGAAACAACTGCTTCTTAAATTTGCCCGCCTTAAAATTTCATCATAATCCAGAATTGATATACTGATCCCACTTATTTTAACTTTCCAACGCTGTTCACTCCTCTATGCTCTTCCCTTTGATACACCCGGCACAAACAGTAGAGGGGCTACAAAATGTCTTTTGTGATTTATATGCAATTGATTTATTTTTGCATAGAAATGAATCAATTAATAAAAGATAGAACTGCTTAGATGGACTACAACTCACAAAGAAACAGGTTGGTGATACCGGAATATGGACGCAACGTGCAAAAAATGGTAGAGATCGCTTGCACTCTGAAAGAAAAGAAAGAACGCACAGATATGGCACATGCCATCATCCAGATAATGGGGCGCATCAATTCAAATTTCAAGACTGGGGTGGACGATGATCAGAAGTTATGGCATCATCTTTTTGCCATCTCCAATTATAAACTCGATGTAGAAAGCCCCTTTACTCCACCTGTACAAATGGAGAGTAAACCCATCAATCGCATGCCTTATCCCAATCCTCAGACTAAATACAAATATTACGGGAAAACAATAGAGAATCTGATTAAAGCAGCGAAAGAGTTTGATGAAGGTGCTGAACGTGATTACTTATGCGGAATAATCGCTAATCTGATGAAAAAAGCTTACCTGTTGTGGAACCGGAGCTCTGTGGATGACAACGTGATATCTGAACAATTAAGGGATATATCAGAAGGAAAACTAAAACTGAGACCTGATTTTATTTTTGAAAGTTCAGCTTCTATTCTAGCACGCAATAAAACAGAGAAAAGCTTAAATAGTAATAAAAGAAGAAACCGCTCTGGTAGCAAAAACAGGAGAAGACGCAGGTAATAACAATATTTTAATCTTTATACAATGAGCTCTTTTAAGGTAATTGGAGGAAACAAACTCAGAGGAGAACTGGTTCCTCAAGGAGCAAAAAACGAAACACTGCAGATACTTTCTGCTGTATTACTCACATCTGAGAAAATCACTATCCATAATGTGCCCGGTATTCGGGATGTGATCAAACTGATCGATCTACTTGAATCGCTTGGAGTGAAAGTCGAAAAAAGCAGTGAAAGCACATATATTTTCCAGGCTGATGATGTGAATATTGATTACCTTGTTTCCGAAGAATTCAAAGCAAAGGGGAGTGCGCTTCGTGGTTCAATCATGATCGTTGGTCCTATGCTTGCAAGGTTCCACAAAGGATATATCCCTCAACCTGGCGGGGACAAAATTGGACGGAGACGGCTGGATACCCATTTTATCGGTTTTGAAAAACTTGGTGCTGAATTTACATACGATAGCTCTGAGAATTTTTTTAAAGCCGAAGCAAGCGAACTCAAGGGATGCTATCTCCACATGGATGAAGCATCTGTGACAGGCACTGCCAACCTTGTGATGGCTGCTGTTCTTGCCAAAGGTACCACAACCATTTACAATGCGGCATGCGAACCTTACCTGCAACAGTTGTGCACTATGCTCAACAATATGGGTGCAAATATTTCAGGTATAGCTTCAAATATGCTCACAATAGAAGGTGTTGATGCTTTGGGTGGATGCACACACACAATATTGCCGGATATGATTGAAATCGGTAGCTTTATCGGCATGGCTGCTATCACTCAAAGTGAGATCACTATAAAAAATACAGCTTACGATAAACTGGGCATCATTCCAAACGTTTTTAAAAAACTCGGTATCGTGATAGAGCGTAGGAATGACGACATTTATATACCATCACAAGATCATTATGATATCTCCAAATTCATTGATGGCTCTATCCTAAACATTGCAGATGCTCCCTGGCCGGGTTTCACACCAGATTTATTAAGCATTGTGCTGGTTACAGCAACACAGGCTAAAGGTAGCGTATTAATACATCAGAAAATGTTTGAGAGTAGGCTCTTTTTTGTCGATAAACTAATAGATATGGGAGCCCAGATCATACTTTGTGATCCTCACAGGGCAACGGTGATCGGGATTGACAGGGCATATAAACTAAGAGGCATACAGATGACTTCTCCTGACATCAGAGCAGGTGTATCACTACTTATCGCTGCTCTTTCAGCTGATGGCACAAGTCTGATACACAACATAGAACAGATTGACAGAGGATATCAGAACATTGATACACGCCTGAACAAACTGGGAGCCGATATTCAACGTATAGATTAATTATGGCATGAATCATGATACCATTATAACCACTAAAATAATAAAGCAAATGAGAACTACCTGTTTAATTTTAGTATTCATTTTAAGTGTATTTCCTACATACATATCTGTTAGCCAGAAAAATCAAAATGAAAAGACAATATCAGAGACAGGATTGGGAATAGGCGATATTGCGCCTGATCTTAAATTTGGAAATCCCGTTGGAAAGACTATTAGTTTGTATGACCTCAGGGGTAAAATAGTGTTGATAGATTTCTGGGCATCATGGTGTAGACCTTGCAGAATGGAGAATCCCAATGTGGTTTCAGCTTATAAGAAATACAGTAACGCTAAACTGAAAGATGCCAAAGGATTTACCGTGTTCAGCGTTTCTCTGGATAAAAATAAAACAGCATGGAAGAAAGCTATCAAAGCTGATCATCTGGACTGGCCTTACCATATCAGCGACCTTAAAGCATGGCACTCAAAAGCAGCAGCAATATACAATGTTCGCTCAATTCCCACAAATGTACTGATTGATGCTAAAGGAAGGATCATTGCAAAAAACCTCAGAGGGAATCAACTACATTATGAGTTGGATAAACTCGTTGTGAAATTCAAATAACAGTATCAGCAAATTGGCTAAAGTGCTTTGGTAGCTTGAATTCTTTCTCTATATCTTTGCAACCGCCAACGAATGCTAACTGACACATTGACGTTTGATAGAGTTTGGCAGATAGTTTGAAGGATTTTGTTTTTTAAATTGATAAGCCGTTATTTCCTTATTGGATATTTCGGTAAACTCTGGAAAATTTTAATAACACTAACAGAATATTAAACATATGGGTAAGAATAATAAAATAAAAGAAAAAAAGGAAGACAAAACCTTGGATGAAATGCAAGAAACAGAACAGGAACCACAGCATGATAAAGAAGCAATTGAGGAAGAAGTTAAAGAAATAGAAAAACTAAACCTCGAACTTTCTGAAGCAAATGAGAAATTTCTGCGTATCTATTCTGAATTTGAGAATTTCAGAAAACGCAATGCAAGAGAACGTCTTGATCTAATTCAAACTGCTGGGGAAGATATAATTGCAAGCATACTCCCTGTAATTGATGACTTTGAAAGAGCAATTCATTTCAACGAAGAATCTGCCGATTTGTCTGCAATAAAAAAAGGGACTGTATTAATACATCAAAAATTAATGAATATTCTCGAACAAAGAGGATTAAAGCAAATTGAGCCAAAGGGTGAAAAGTTTGATACAGAACTCCATGAGGCTGTAGCAAAAATACCTGCGCCTTCAAAGAGAAAGAAAGGAAAGATTATTGATGTGGTTGAGAAAGGATACCGACTCGGAGATAAAGTGATCAGATTTCCAAAAGTGGTTGTTGGCGAATAGGTATTTAAAAAAAGCATATGTCAAAGAAAGATTATTATGATGTGCTAGGTGTTCCCAGAGATGCCAGCTCAGAAGAAATCAAAAAAGCATATCGAAAATTAGCTATCAAGTACCACCCTGATAAGAACCAGGGGAATAAAGAGGCTGAAGAAAAATTCAAAGAAGCAGCAGAAGCTTATGAAGTTCTCAGCAATGCAGAAAAAAAGCAGAGATATGATCAGTTTGGCCATGCAGGAATGGGTGGTGGAGCTAGTGGTTTTGGCGGTGGAGGAATGTCTATGGAAGATATTTTCGACCAATTCGGGGATATTTTTGGTGATGCCTTCGGATTTGGAAGGAGTGGATTTGGTGGTGGCAGGAGATCTACCAGAGTGAACAGGGGAACTGATCTGAGAATCAAAGTCCGTTTATCTCTTAAAGAGATAGCGCATGGAGTCACAAAAAAAATAAAAGTCAACAAGTTTGTTAAATGCAACTCGTGTAAAGGATCCGGAGCAAAAGGTGGGAGCACACAAAATTGCTCTACATGTGGAGGATCTGGTCGGGTGATGCGTATAACAAACACCATACTCGGTCGGATGCAAACTTCACAAACCTGCCCAAACTGTGGTGGACAAGGTACCGAGATAAAAGACAAATGCAAAGTGTGTTATGGTGATGGTATCGTTCGTGGCGAAGAAATAATAGAATTAAAAATTCCAGCCGGTGTGGAAGATGGAATGCAATTATCTGTCAGTGGAAAAGGGAATTCCGGTCCAAGAAATGGATATGCGGGAGATCTGCTTTTGATGGTAGAAGAAAAACCACATGATGATCTGATTCGTGACGGTAGGAACCTTTATTACAATGTTTACATCAGTTTTATTGATGCTGCTTTAGGTACCAGCATTGAAGTGCCTACAATTGATAAAAAAGTTAAAATTAAAATTGAACCCGGAACACAGGCAGGTAAAATACTCAGACTCAAAGGAAAAGGAATAACCGATATTCATGGATACAACACAGGTGACCTGTTGATTAATATCAATGTGTGGACTCCTCAAAAACTATCAAAAGAGGAGAAACAGCAGCTTGAAAAACTTCGTTTATCAGACAATTTTAAGCCTAAACCTACAAGACACGATATGAGCTTTTTTGAAAGAGTAAAGGAGCACTTTAAATAGTATCTATAAAGGGGACTTCTAAAAATTAGCTTTTTAAGTTTTTCTTAAAAAGACAAGAACCATTTTTGATCTTTTTTAGAAAAATTGATGGCGCAATTTATCAAAAAATCTTTCTTCACTCAGGTATCTGTCAGGTGATGAAATTGCAACTGAGAGTTGAGAAATTGAGTTTGGCGGATGAGACATCGAGTATGACAGTTGAGAAATTGAGTCTGGCGGTGGTGTGGAAACTTTACTGAATGATAAATTTCTTTACGAATGATTTAGATGGCCCTTCCGTGGTGAAAGGTTGTATAGGAGAATTACTTATTTTTTCTTGAGTTGAATGTTTCTGCAGCTATAAGACGATCAAAGTTACTGCCAATCTGCCGATAATACACAAGAATGGTGTATTTATTTTCTGTTTCATAGTGATTGCCCTCTATCGCCCCAATGTCCGGGCTGACAAAATGATCGTTAGAAATAGCATAGACATAATTATAATATCCTTGTTTCAAGTATAAAGAACAGGTAAACATCTTGAGAGAGCGGTTAAATATCATCTTATTCACCTTGTTCATTTGCCAATTTGAGAGTTCTCCAAATACATAAATATCTCCTGTCAACAAAGGTCCCGGATTTCTGAGATAAAAATGCACCCAGGTATAATCGGCATCCACCGAGCTTTCGGCAAACCTCTCATCAATTTTAATGTATCTCTTACCGTTGATATCGGGTTTTTCCAAATAAACTTTAAAAGCACGCTTATCCACCGGTTTAAGATAAATGTGGTTCTCCCCGACCATATGGACACTATCAATCCCTTCAGATTTATAACGCATATCTTTTATGTCAAAAAACCTGAATTCATTTCCGGCAGGGAATGCGTTTTCACTATTATAATCATAAACCAATTCCTTATCTTTTACAAACATAGGTTTCAACCCAATGATAGCATTATCCCACCTGTGATTTTGCATCAGAACAACATGTAAGCGATCAAAAGGATCATTTATTTGATATTTGTCCCACCGAATGGTAAAATCCACCTCTTGTTTATAAAAACGATCATTTATTGTAGAAGCCGGTTTGATTTCAGCTACGACATCTACTTTACTTTCAAATACCATAAAGCGTTTTGTCAGGACAAGTGAATCCGGCTCATCAGCCAGGTAAACCTTTAATATGTAATTTCCGGATTTAGAAATTTGCATATTGTCATTAGGGAAAAGTAGCTCATAATGCACATACTTTTGCTTTGTGTTACGGGAATATTTATAATCTATTATGAAATCATCAGGTAATCCATTGATGTATTCAACTGCGGATAATTCGGATAATGTCCAGTCTTTATCGCAATAAATGACCGTATATGCAAAATCTCTCATAAAGCCGTTGAGATCATCAAAACTTAGCAATAGTTGTTCATTGTTATTCAACTCGATAAGTGCATCAGAAAGCGGCCAGCCTGCACGATGAAGCAATACGGTATTTATGCCTTTCATATACACATGATCTTCATAACGGAAATAATCGGGATTATAAAAATCAGTGCTATCTGTTGGATTTTCCTTTTGTGCATTTACTACTTCAGTTAAAGAAACCATAAAAAGCACAATCAAAAAAATCAAATATTGCATCAATACGATTATTTGTGCAAAGATATTCTTTAAAAATAAGAGCATCTTTATGTATATGTTATCAATGTCAACTTTTGGATTTTTTTCGAAAAGCTAATTCTACTGTTGCGCTTCTATGGACGAATGATGCAATTATATCAGTTAAAACGAAAAGAGGAAATGTCACGGAAACAAAGGATTTTTGCAACAACAGATTGAACTGTGAATATTCCTTGCAATAATTATGATTTCCTTTTAGGTGTTCATAAAGTATTTCTCGTTTTTTAAGCCATCTATTCAGCCAACTCTGCTGCGCTCCATACGGATTGTACTCAGGAGAAAAGTATTTTTCATAAATAAACTCATAACCTCTGTTTTTCATTAACTTTTTAAATTGAACAGGGCCAAAAAAGAACAAATGTCTTGGAGCATCAAGATGCAACCAGCTGCCTTTGAAAAAACGAGCTTGAATACTATCAATATTTGGGAATGACAACAATAATACAGCACCCGGTTTGAGTATCTGATCAATGATATCCATAGTCTTCATTGGATTGCTAAGATGCTCAAAAACATGTATCATTGAAATTGCATCGAAAAAAGAATCTTCAAAATCACCATCTTTCAAAACTCCTATTTTGAGATTAAGATCTGAAATACGTTTGGCCCTGTTTGCAGAACCTCCTGCCATTTCAATCCCAAACATATCAATCTGACCATACTGTGATACATATTGCAAGAACCTTCCGTTTCCACATCCTATATCAAGTAGTTTACCTCTGTTATTCATCAATCGGGCCAGGCGTTTTGCCCTGCCTTGTCTGAAACGGTCTAACATCTTTTCGATCAATCCTTCAAACTTCTCCTCCCCTTCTCCATAATAATCTGCACTATAGGCTCTTGCCAATTGTTCTTCTGTTGGCTTTGGTGAAAGAAAGTATGCCTGGCACTGAGTACAATGACAGATCTCCCATGATTCTTCAAACACATCTTTGATTTTAAACAGGGCAACACTATTGCCTTCATTACACCAGGCACAAACCGCCCTCTCATTTTCCTTCATCGGTCAGGCTTTTTATAAATGGTATAATGTCTAATCCCTATACGTTGAAACAAATGCATAAATGAAGTATTAATTACACCAAGCCCGTATTTAACACTGCGAGGAAAATTAATTGAAGAAGCTTCTGTAAAATATTTAGTCGGGCAGGATATTTCCCCGATTTCATACCCTGCAAAAGCAATTTGAGATAGCATTTGATTGTCAAATACAAAATCATTGGAATTTTCATGGTAATTAATGTCAAGTAAAACATCTCTTGAGAAAGCGCGATATCCCGTGTGATATTCTGTCAGTTTCTGCCCGATTAAAATATTTTGGGTGAAAGTGAGAATTCTATTGGCAATATATTTATAAAATGGCATGCCTCCTTTCAACGCACCTTTACCCAAAATTCTTGAGCCTAAAACAACATGGTATAAACCATTTGCTATCATATAGCCCATTGAAGGAATAAGCTTGGGAGTATACTGGTAATCAGGATGAACCATTATTATTATATCTGCTCCCAGTTCCAGAGCCTTATCATAACAAGTTTTCTGATTACCTCCATACCCGGTATTTTGTTCATGCCTGATAATATGTTTTATACCAAGTTTACATGCTTTTTTTGCAGTACCATCAGTGCTTGCATCATCAACAAGAACAACTTCATCCACTACATCAAAATCTATTTCCCGAAATGTTTCTTCAAGGGTTTGAGAAGCATTATATGCGGGCATTACGACAACTATCTTTTTTCCCATTATCATATCCGGCCAAACTTAATAAATCAATATTTAATAAGTTTATGTAGAAAAAAAGAAACGTTTATGTGCAGACCTGAATATGAAAGTTTTTTTCCCTCCTGATTAATAGGATCGTAGGGTAACTGTTGATTTCGAAACGCCATCTATAAGCAGATTATAAAATCTTATTCAGCAGTATTTTTTTCGTTCTTTTTCTGTTTTGGTTTTGGTTTTGCTTTCTTCGTCTTCTTATTTCCTGTAGTTTTCTTTGTTTTTCCTGCCGAATCTGTTTTTTCCTTTTCTGATTCTTCTTCTTTGCTTTCTTTTTCTTTAATTAAGAGATTTTTTGATAGAAGAATATTGTACCATCTGATCACTTTTTTTATATCTGAAGTATAAACTCTTTGTTTATCATAATCCGGCATTGATTTATCGAAGAAGTCTTTTAGTACTTCAGGGTCAGACTTATAGGCAGGTGCTTCCTTCCCATCGAGATATTCAAATATTCTATCCATCACCTTGCCTAATGGCATTTCTTCTTCAGTGCAAAAAATACAGATGTCCTGTAACGAACTCACCTGCTCTGTACTATGAACAGGAAAGCGTTTGCCATCATCAATGGATTCTACCAATAAACATGTTCGCAACTCACCGACAAGCTTATATAAGCCAGGCTTGCCAACAATTGATACAATTTTGCTCAGATCCATAATCCAAAATATTGATGCAAATGTAATAAATTAGGTTGTCGGGATAAAAATAGGGAAGTAAGCCCGGCTCCTCCCCTCTTCTATTTTATTTCCCATTACTATTTCGTGACTGTTATTTTCTTTGTTATAATTTCTTCATCAATTGTCACTTGATAGATATAAACACCAGGCTCTAAACTGCTCACATCCATGTTAAATATGTGTTCACCTGGTAATAATTGTTTATTATTTAATATCTTGAGTTTTCTACCTAAAATATCGCATAATTCAACTTTCACAACTTCTTGTTCTGACAGCGTAATGCTTAATGTTGAAAAACTTTTTGCCGGATTTGGATATATACTAATCCCAAAATTTGCATTTGCTTTATTAGTGATGCCGGTCGTCCCATTATACATTGCATAGGCAGAGTCAGAGTTTTCCTGAAGATCAGCAAGGTCATCACCAGCGATAAGAGCAAAGGCGACTGTTATTGAATCACCGGCATTTACGGTGAAAGGACCGGAACTATTTACATCGCTTACATCTCCTGTTCCAGCACTGGACCTTCCTGTTGATAATGAAGTATATTTATCATTGGTAGTATATTGTGTATAGATATCCAAACTTCCATTGCTTCCATCATTATCAACTCCATAATGAACCCAGGGATCAGGAGTTAGCAACCTTGTACCGGCATACAATCCATTATTTTCAGTACTCCAGGCATACCCCATTTTTCTGGGAACATCTTCTGACACCTTATTCACAGAGTAATCCATGATATCCCAATCAACAAATATTCCGGCATATAAATCAGATAGTGCCGATGTTCCGGTATTTTTAATTACATATTCAAAAATGACATACTTTGTATGACCCGGGATAGTCCATGCATATGCTCTCTGGTGTACTTCAACATCCAGTTTTTGACTACCTGCGCCATTGTCATTGAAATAACCTTCAACATCAAATTCTGAGAAAACAGGCGGTAATTTTTTAACATTCATTACCGATGAGAAATCATCATTTGTACTTGATAAAGGATCTCTTGCATGATCTGAAACTTTACCGGGAACACCAATCATAAGGCTTGCATCATACATCATAGAAGTACCCATCGGATACTGAAATCCCAAACCTTCTACCTGCTGATCGGCATTGTATCCTATACCATTTTTGCTTGTTATAGTTGTTCCAACTTCATTAATCGCTATATTAATATAATCTACATTAATGGTAACATCAAAGGTATAGCTTGTAGAATAGTTTCCATCAGTTAAATCGATTTTGAATGTTACAACCGTATTAAGAGGAGCAGTATTAAGTATCCTTACTTCAAAAGGATCCGCATTGTGGTCAACTGTTTGTAATGTAGCAATTGATCCTAAAATTGCACCTCCATCAATAGTTGCAATATATGGTGAAGTTGTTGTTAAAGTAGCAGTACAGTTTCCTGTTGCTGCAAGATAATTTGTAAAATCATCATATATCCTGATGGTATCTCCAATGACAAATGTGTTGTCATTATTATCTGTAATTGTCTGATCTGTAAGTAAAACAGAAGGAACTGTCATTCCACCAAGTGAAGCACCCATATTGATTCTACCATTTCCCAGTTTTCCGATATAAGAAGGGTTTTGAGCATCAATGTTATCACAAGTTGCTTTTAGTTGCTCGCCCACCTGAACAGCATTGAAAGTAGGATAATATGATTTGACAATTGCTGCAGCACCGGCAGTAATAGGAGATGCCATAGAAGTACCACTCATATAACCATAGCTGGCATTAACGGTTGAGTAAATATTTGTACCTGGTGCACACACGTCAATGTCCACACCGTAATTTGAAAAATTAGCCTTTGCATCTGAATTTAAAGTGGCTGCTACACTGAGTACCCATTGATATGAAGCAGGATAAAAGCTCTGTTCATTCCCGTCATTTCCTGCAGCGGCCACCACCAGGACATCTTTATTAATTGTAGCGTAAGTAACCACATCCTGTCCGAGCGAACCTCCAAAAGGACCTCCCCATGAGCAATTGATCACATCAGTGCCATGATCTGCTGCATAGGTTATTCCTGTATAAGCTGCTACCAGGGCGCCAGTGTTATCAGCAACTTTAACCGGAAGCAATTTAGTATTGAAACCTGCTGCGGCAACACCTGTTCCATTGTTTGTTTCTGCAGATGCATCCCCGCATACATGAACCCCATGCTCCGAACCCTGCCATTGCGGATTATTGTCATTCATACCAACATCCCATCCACGCCAATTGTCCACATAACCATCATTATCATCGTCATTACCATTAATAGGATCTGCATAATTGTATTTAATAGCATCATCAAGATCAGGATGATCTGTATCTGTTCCCGTATCCGCTATGCCAATCACTACATTTGTATCTCCCTTCTCGGTATTCCATGCATTGTATGCATTAATAACAGATAAATAGCTTTGTAAACCCAGGTTTGGGTCGTTTGGAGTATAAAGCAACCTCGGGATGTAATGAGGTTCGGCATATTCAGCAACTCCTAAAGAATAAATACTGTTTATTACTTCTTCCAAAGAGGTGTTGGAAGTGTAATTAATTTCATAAATTAATGAAAGATCAGCAAATTTAATACCCTGTGCATTCCGTTCTTTAGCCGGTTTTTGATGATTAGGAAACATTTTTTTTGGAATGGTTGCTCCTATTGATGCCAGATAGTTATCCATCAGCGGAATAAACGCACCCTCTTCAGTACAAAATGAGCGATAACTTTCTTGAAATTTCACAACTACAGTTTTGGCTTTATAATCCCCAGCCTGAATTCCGGCAGGCATTGTAAAGTACTTATGGCCTGTATAAGATTTTATACCTCCTCCTGCTAAAAGGACTGAAGGCAGAAAAAATACTGATAGAGAAATAAATATAGCACGTTTTTTCATATTATCTGTTTTAAATTATTAATACACTACATAATCAGAGAAACAAATATAATATATATCCGTCATTATCACCGATTTTTATTCTATAAATTTTGGGAAGCTAAATTCACTTCCAGAATATCAAAACACCCATTTAAAAACTAAATATTAACGGATCACTATTTTTAATGATTTGTTTATCTCATTAAAGGATAGTTTGATAAAATATATTCCGGGAGCCAGTTCAGAGAAATTAAAGCGATTCTCTTTACCATTAACCGTAATAACATCTTCATAGTACACAATCTCACCGAGAATATTAATAATGCTCATGTGATAAGTCGCATCATTTCCTCCGTCAAAGATAAGGCTGAAATTACCATCACTGGGATTCGGAATAACTTTTACATTTATCTCGTTGGAAGATATTTCGCCAACAACTACAATACCTGCTACAACAAAGGAGTCTATGGTTGTGCAGCCATTGCTATCCGAAACAGTAACAATATATGTTCCCTGATCAGTCAAGCCGCTTAAATCTTCATTAGTTGATGTATAACTGTTCGGCCCAATCCATGAATAGGAATATGGACTTGTTCCTCCAGTAACTGTCAAATCGATTGATCCAAGTGTCTGATTATCAACCACAGAACCGGATATACTGATTGCCGGAGGCTCGTTTATATTGTACGTTCTTATATCTGTACAACCATTGTTATCTGTAATAGTAACAGTATATGTTCCTCCTAAAAGGCCATTAATATCTTCAGTAGTATCTCCATTACTCCATGAATAGTTATAAGGAGATGTCCCACCACTAACAGTAATATCCACACTACCATCTGCATCTCCATTACAAGTAACATTGGTTAAAATATCACTGGTTGCAATTGCTGAAGGCTCTGTAACGGTGATATTTGATATTTGAATGCAATTATTGAAGTCTGTGATTGTAATGGTATAAACACCACCTGAAAGTCCATTGATGTCTTCGGTAGTGGCACCTGATGACCACGTATATGAATAAGGTGTTACACCACCTGTTACAGTAATGTCAATGGAACCATTGCCATCTCCATTACACAGAATATTTGTAACCACGGTGTTGGTTATTGATGGAGATCCGGAATTACTAATGTTCACAGAAAACACATTAGTACACGAATTAGCGTCAGTGACTGTACAAGTATAACTACCCGCACCCAAACCTGTTGCTGTCTGTGTAGTTTGGTTTCCAGTATTGGAATCCCATTGATAATTAAAAGGTGAAGTTCCTCCAGTCACGTTCACAGTTGCATCACCATCATTTTGTCCACATGTGGCATCATTTGAGTTTAAACTGCCGGTTACTGCAGGTGTTCCGCTAACCGAAACGGTAGCCGTACCCGTGCAACCATTGTTATCAGTTATTGTTACAGTATAACTACCTGAAGCCAATCCCGTAGCTGATTGGGTTGTTTGTCCATTACTCCATTGGTATGTATATGGAGAAGTTCCACTGGTAGGAGTAACTGAAGCACTTCCGTCACTGCTTGCACAATGTTCAATCGTTGAAGATGTTGTATTTGTAATATTGACATTGTTTGAATTGACCGTAACAGCTATCAGCTTAGTACAACTTATACCGTCAGTGATGGTAACATTATAAGTGCCGGCAGCAAGGCTTGTGGCTGTTTGTGTTGTTTGATTTCCTGTATTTGCATCCCATTGATACGAATAAGGTGATGTGCCTCCAACAGGGGTTGCAGTAGCTGACCCATTATTGCCGAGACAAGTAGCATCAGAAGAAGTTCCTGAAGCTTGCAAATTATTGCTTACACATGGGTTATTGTACATATTCCATGCTGAGTCAGATACGTCCTTTATATCATCTAAAGAGTCACCGGCAAGAATCGCAAAGGCGATGGTAATGGAATCATTCTGGTTAATTGTAAATGGCCCCGCACTGACAACATCCGCTACATCACCTTCACCGGCAGTAGCACGGCTCGTGCTGAGAGATGTATATTTTTCAGTAGTCGGGTAACCATCATATATATTGATGCTTCCGTTACTTCCGTCATTATCAATTGCATAATGATTCCATGGATCTGCGGTAAGCAATCTTACACCAAAGTAAGGACTGTTTGGTTCGTTACTCCAGACATATCCAAGTTTCCTTGTAGCATCCTCCCCTGCATGATTGAGCGAATAATCCATAACGTCCCAATCACAGAAGATTCCCGAATAAAGATTTGTCAATGCCGATCCTCCCGTATTTGTAATGGTATATTCAACTATGACATATTTAGTATGCCCGGGAAGAGTCCATGCAAATCCTTTATGATGCACTTCAACATTCAGTTTCTGCCCACCGGCAGGATTGTCGTTGTATTTACCCTCAACATCAAATTCTGAAAATATATTCGGTACCTTTTGCACATTGGCAATTGAACCAAAATCATTATCCGTATTTCCCTGTGGATCTCCTCTGAGATAATCTGACACTCTACTGGGGTCTCCTATCATCAGTCCACTTTCATATAATTGAGATCCTCCGTTTTGATAGGTAAAACCAAGCCCCTCGCTCAAAGTTGGTGGGTCATTCCACCCAATTGGACTTTTACTGGTTATCGTAGTTGCGACATCGTTAATTGCAATATTGATGTAATCAACATTAACGGTCACATTGAAATATATATCGTTGGTATAATTCCCGTCATCAAGGTGGATTTTAAATGTAACAACCTCATTCAAAGGACAAGTGTTGAGTATCTTCACCTTAAATGGGTTGGCATTATTATTAACGGTCTGTAAGGTATTGATAACTCCTAAAGATGCGGAATTGCTGAGAATTGAAACATAAGGATCAGTTGTAGATAAAGTTGCAGTTACAGAATTTGATGCTGCCAGATAATTGGTATAGTCACCAAAAATATCGAGTGTATCACCAATTATAAAAATATCATTGTTATTATCAGTCACCGTTCTGTCTGTCATAATAATAGAAGGTTGGGTGATGCCGGCAACAGACGTACCCATGTTTATTCTTCCATTTCCAAGTTTTCCGATATAAGAAGGGTTCTGAGCATCAATATTATCACAGGTAACTTTTAACTGTTCACCTACCTGAATCGCATTCAGACTTGGATACTCAGATTGGATAATAGCAGCAGCACCGGCAGCAACCGGTGATGCCATGGAAGTACCACTCATATAACCATAACTGTTGTTCGTTGTGGAATAAATATTCACTCCCGGAGCACAAACGTCTACATTAACACCATAATTTGAGAATGGCGCCTTAACATCAGAGTTTTGTGTTGCAGCAACACTGATCACCCATTGATAAGAAGCCGGATAGAAATCCTCTTCAACCGAGTTGTTGCCCGCAGCAGCAACTACCAAAGCATCTTTATTAATTGTTGCATAAGTGATAACATCCTGCGCAAACTGGCTTGGTCCACCCCCACCCCAGGAACAATTGATGATGTCACAACCATGATCTGCCGCATATGTAATGCCCTGGTATGCAGCTATCAATGCACCTGTGTTGTCAGATATCTTTACAGGAAGCACTTTGGTATTGAACCCGGCTGCAGCTACCCCGGTGTTGTTATTTGTTTCAGCAGAAGCATCTCCTGATACATGCACTCCATGTTGGTTTGCCTGCCATTGCGGATTATTATCGTTCATAGCAACATCCCAACCCCTATAGTTGTCAATATAACCATCATTGTCATCGTCTATGCTATTGATGGGATCGGCAGTGTTGTATTTGATCTCATTAACAAGATCCGGATGGTTTGTGTCAATACCTGTATCTGTAATTCCGATAACAACATTAGGATCTCCCTGTTGTGTATTCCAGGCAGAATAAGCATTGATCACCCCAAGATATGCCTGAAAACCAAGATTAGGATCGTTTGGGGTAAACAATGCTTTAGGGATATACCATGGTTCTGCATATTGAATCAGCCCAAGAGTGTATATCCTGTTGATCACTTTCTCTAAAGGCACGGTGGCATTGTAATGAAAAGAATAGATCAGGGACAAGTCTGCATAACGAATTCCCTGTGGATTTCGTTCACGCTCAGGTTTCTGTTTGCGGGGAAACATCTTTTCAGGCATACCACCACCAATACTGTTCAAATATTGGGTTAAAATCGGGATATCAACACCCTTTTCCGTGCAGTTATTACGATTATTTTCATTGAATTTTAATATGATGTAATTGTGCCTGTAATCATCAGGTTTAATGCCATCAGGCATCCTGAAATGCTGAGTATAATTTCCGTTACCGGCTAATGCAGAAACTGTAATTAAACATATAAAAATACTTGTTGTGAGGACTGTTTTCTTCATGATTTGCAGTTTATATCAAATTATTTTTAATGACTCCCTATTCATTTCCGAATGATCTTTGAATAAATTGTTGAATTGTCAGCCGCAAGATACAAAAAATAAATACCGGCCGGAATTTTTTTCAAATCTATTTTTATTAAATCTTGATATTTTAAAGAATATATTTTGTTCTCAACCAGTTTATTCCCTAAAACATCAAGCAAGTAAATTTCTGCATTTTTATCTTCAAACCCATTCACACGAACATTCAATTCCTTACCGGCAGGGTTTGGATATATATGCAAAGACCCTTGTTTGTTAAATTGCGGAACCTCACTATAAATAGCATAAAGAGAATCCGAAATATTTGAACAACCATTACTATCGGTTACTATCACCTGGTAATAACCGCTCTGGGAGATCACAAGCGACAAGGAGGTATCTCCCACCAGATTATTCCCGTTCAACATCCATTGATAGGAGTTTGAAATATTGGCTGATAAGGTATCTGCATCCTGTGTGATGACAGGTTTTGGTGGTAAAGAGTCTATAATCGCTATCAGTGTATCGCTGTAACCTATGCAACCACTCTGGTTATTGACGATGACAGAATAGCTGCCAGCGTTATTAATCCAAATCCCCTCTGTGGTATCTCCATTTGACCACAGATAATTGCTGTAATTCCCGTTTAAGGTGATGAAAACCGAATCTCCCTGGCAAAAATGAAGCAATGTATCTCCTGGGATAATTTCAGGTTGAAATACAATATTCTGCATAGCCGAAAATGCATCCAGTTTTCCGTTTCCCCATCTGTAGTTGGGCACATTTCCCGTAAAACCATCCTGAACAGCAGCAGGAATGATACTTTGTTTGATCTCCTGCCAGGTCATTTCCGGACATCTTTGCAATAATAATGCAGCTACGCCCGCAACCTGCGGAGAAGCCATAGAAGTACCACCGTTTGTTTTGTGCCATCCTCCCAATGCCACTTTGGATGGAAGATTGACGTACATCCAGGTTAGCTGCTCAATGGTGCCACAGGAAAGTACCCTGCCACCGGCTGCCGCAATTTCCGGTTTTTGTAAATCATTGCGGGTAGGGCCAAAACTCGAAGATGCTTCAATGGCACCGGGCGTTTCCGTGTAAACCTGCAGTGTGCTGTTATAATCAATATACCTGTCCCTGTTGGTATAATTGGCCGTTGTTATGGTGTGATCGCTGCATGCCCAATCGCTCACTATTGTTTTGTTGCTATCGGGTTTCTCATAATGTGTTATCCAGGGAAATTCAACAGAAGTCGGTAATCCCGTTGAAGTCATATCATTCAATCCGTTCCAGGCCGAAGACCAGAGATCAAAACGGCCTGAGCCACGCGTCATCAACCTCAGGCGATACTGGCTTGAATCAGGGTTAGCCACTTTTACCTGCAACAGGTATCTCCCGTTGTGCAACTCTGCCCATGTTTCCACATATGCCAGTATATCCCCATTGGTATTTGTGATCGAATCGAGATAATTCACATTCAGGCGGTTTTGAATGTTATCAAAAGATGTGGCCCCGCGAAAGTTGTATGTCGGAGATATTTTATCCATTCCAAAAGCAAATTCTACATTGGTGAAATCCGGAACATCTGACCACAATTCAAAATAATATCCGGGATATCCCATGACGGTGGAAGGGTTGAATTCAAACCATGTAAAGGCCGTATCCTGGGGAACATTATAACCTAGATGATAAGGAGGCATTTTCCCTGAGTTACCCGCAGCACAAACAAATGCCCTACCCCCCTTTTCATCCAGCAGACTGTCGATGATCAGCGTAGCATCATCACGGCCATCATGTGAACCAAGATAGTCTCCGACACTTGCATTGATAACACATGGTTTTCCTATAGAATCAGCGAAATGAAACATCCAGTGCACGGCATCCGCCAGGCGAACTTCAAAACCGGAAGACCAGAAATCAAGGGAAGCCACCAGTATGTCAGCTTCAGGAGCAACTCCTCCAAAATTGCCCACAGCCAAACCATTACCTGCCGCTATACCGGCAACATGAGTGCCATGCCCGTTGAAAGCAAGTGAATCATGATGTGGACAAAGATTTGCATTGATGGAAGCACTGTCCCAAAGCTGTCCATATCCGTAAGGTTGGGGAGAATTTGTATCGGAAGGATATCGATGATCCCATATAGCAAGAATGCGCGTGTTGCCAAGAGAATCCATGAAATCCGGATGATCAATCTCTATGCCCGTATCAAGTATTCCGATCACAACATTTTTGCCTTTATATGCTTGCGGCAATGGATTGGAACCGGCATGAACAGGAAGCACATTGCTGTTTACAACCATAGAATCGTTCAGAATGTGATACCTGTGTGAATTAAATTCTATGTGTTTTACAAATGTCAGGCTGGAAAACGACTTTACTGCACCCTGGGGCAATACTATGGATGATCTGTTACCAACCGAATATTTAAAGCGTCCTCCCAATGCTTTTACAGCATCTTTTATCGCGGACGGATCTCCATCAACAATAAGATACAGGCTTGCATTATTCAACAGTGCATCCCGCAGGGCAATACTCATTTTTTCCTGTCCACTGATGTTTTGAAAAACAAACAATGCAATGATGGCAAGCAGGGTTCTGTACATGCTTATTGTAAAAAAGATTGCAATTTACAAAAAAGACGTCTCACCGGACTTATTAGTTGCT
>CAZUDW010000038.1:5718-23087 GCA_964619305.1 uncultured Flavobacteriales bacterium | reverse complement strand
TAGTTCAGGCAAAATTATTTAGATTCAATTAGTATTTGAAATATATCATTACAGATATTAACTATCTTATTAAATCTGCTGTTCCTATTCAGCAATGAATGGAATATCGATCTGAGTGGAGAACAACTTAAAACTTCTGCGATGATATTTACTCGCTCCAATCTTTTTAATTACATTTCGATGTTTGACCGTTGGATAACCTTTGTTCTGATCCCAACCATAATCAGGATATTCAGAATGAATCTGCTGCATATAATCGTCTCTATATGTTTTTGCCAAAATTGAGGCTGCTGCAATTGAACTGTATTTTCCATCGCCACCAACGATGCAATCAAATGGCACGTCCTGATATTTTGAGAATTTATTTCCATCAATAATCAAATGCTCCGGTTTTACATTTAGTAAATCAATAGCTCGATGCATTGCCAGAATTGATGCCTGGAGAATGTTTATCCGATCAATTTCTTCATTTGAACAACTGCCTACTGCCCATGCCATTGCTTTTTCTTCAATTAACAAACGTTGCCTGTATCTCTCTTTTTCAGTAAGTTTTTTTGAGTCATTTAGAAATGGAAGTGATACATTGGCAGGAAGAATTACTGCTGCAGCATATACCGGTCCGGCCAAACATCCTCTTCCTGCTTCATCACAGCCGGCTTCAATAAGGCCAAAAGTATGATGTGATTTTAATTCGATATTACTTTCTCTATACAAGCCCACATTTTATTTGCGGTTAACTCCCAACTGAATTTCTTTCGTTGTTCCCTTCCTGCATTGATCAACTTATTCCTTAATTGAGGGCTCCTCCAGATATTGGTCATTGCATTTGAAATTTCCTGAACAGAATCGGGATTTACCAGGCAACCGGCCACACCAACGACCTCCGGGAGAGATGTGCAATCAGATGCAATTACGGGTACATCACAGTACATTGCTTCTATAACCGGAATTCCAAATCCCTCAAAATGTGAAATCAAAATCAAAGCTAATGCAGAAGGTAATAACCTGCTTATTTCCAATTGATTCTTATAACCCAGAAAACGTATGGCATCTTTATGCTTTAACTTAGATATGCTGTGCTTTAAATCCTCATTTTTCCACAAAGGATCACCTACAACTAAAAAATTGATTTCTGCCTTTTGTTCTTCTTTAAACAAGTCAAATGCCTTTAACATATTTAATATATTTTTCCGCTTATGCAACGAACCCACATAAATAAAAAAAGGTAGCCCATTACTATATTGTGCCCTGATCTTATCCTGTTCAGAATCCTGAAGAGGATGATAAATCTCACTTGAACCGTTATAAACTACATCAATAAGCTGATCATCAATTTTATACTGGCTCATGATGTCATGTTTAGAAAAGTCCGAAACCGTTGCAATACGTTTTGCTTTTGCTGCAAACCGGGGAAAATAAGTCCGATAATATCTGGTGATATTAGCCGGCAAATCCTTTGGACGATGTTCAAAATTCAAATCATGAATGACTGCAATAGCAGGCAGTTTGCTCGATAGAGACAGATATCCATCGGGAGATATAAAAAGATCTGCTTTGCATTTTTTGAGTGCCTTATTTACAGACCATTCAAACCATATTTTAAATAATAGCGGGTGTCTTGCTTGTGGCCGGACCACCATAGGAGTAACATTGCTGCTGAATATAAATTCCTCAGAATAATTTCTGTCAAAAAGAAAAATAAAATTATGCTCAGGATGTGCAACAGTGATCCTCTTAAAAGTCTCAAGGGTAAACCTCCCTATCCCTTCAAGTCGATTTTTAAGTAATAGCCTCGTATTAACAGCAATGTTCATTTAAAATCAAATCAGATAACAACAAATCTTTTAACTGCTAAGATAAATTGATTATTATAAATCAATCAGTTCAATTACTTCAAACTTTGCATTATCGCTTTTATAATACTTTTGTTGTGTTTCTAAACCAGATATATTAAACCGAAATTTGTAAAAACCTTTATCCGGCTCCCTTTCATATTTTATCAATATAAGACGATACTGATTTATTAATATGAGAAAAACCTTTATCACTAATTTCTCAATTTTGGTTCTGCTCAACCTTCTGGTAAAAGGGATATGGGTGTTTGGTATTGATTTACAGGTACAAAATGCTGTGGGAGCTGAACAATATGGAATTTATTATGCACTTCTCAACATTTCTTTCCTCCTCAACATGTTTCTTGATATTGGAATTACAAACTTCAATACATTTAATATAGCACAAAACCGCCAGCTTGCTTCCAAACACTTTTCACTGATATTTAATCTTAAGTTATTACTTGGGATTTTCTATTTGATCTGTACTATCATTCTCGCTGTTATCATTGGCTACAATCTGTATCAGCTTGGTCTTTTGCTAATACTCTGTATCAATCAGTTTTTAAATTCTTTCATCTTATACATGAGATCAAATCTATCAGGGTTACAGTTATACAAACCTTACACTCTAACATCGGTTCTTGATCGACTTATAATGATTAGTTTGATTAGTTCAATACTATGGGGTGGATTTATTCATGAATCATTTAAAATCGAGTGGTTTATATACGCTCAAACAATTGCTTACAGCATTTCTGCATTGATCTCATTTTTTTTGGTTTGGAAAAATACCCGCCCTTTCCTTCCTATATTCAAGCTGAATTTTTCTCTTGTGATATTAAAGAAGAGTTTACCTTATGCAGTTCTTATTCTGTTTATGATGATTTACAATAGATCTGATGGTATATTAATAGAACGATTATTGCCTGATGGAAAACTACAGGCCGGTATTTATGCCCAGTCGTTCAGATTGATGGACGCTGCAAATATGATAGCTTTTCTTGCAGCCGGGCTTTTGTTTCCAATGTTCTCAAAAATGCTGAAAGAAAAAACCAGAATAGATCAGTTATTAAATTTTTCCTTCAGATGGATGGTTTTACCGGCTTTAATTATTGCAGTTGCAATGTGCTACAACAACAATGAAATTATGGATTTTCTTTATCAGGAACATACTCAAACATCAGGACCGATAATTAGTTTGTTGATGGGTGGGTTTGTTGCAGTTACTATCTCATATATATTCGGGACACTTCTGACAGCCAATGGTAATTTAAAACAATTAAATATAATGGCTTTTGCCATTGCTTTGCTGAACATTATACTTAACATAGTTTTAATAAAAAGTCTGAATGCAAAAGGAGCTGCAATCAGCGTTTTTATTTCCCAATGGAGTGCTGCAATCATACAGTTTCTAATAGCTCAGAACTTATTTCGTTTTAACATTAATTATCGCCTGATCTTCTCCATTATACTCTTTGTGATCGGGGCATTTATTCTTGGGCTATTGATAAAATATTTAGAATTTCCCTGGTTCATCAGCTTCATAATCACAATTTGTGCATGCTTGGTGTTGGGTTTTTTACTAAAATTGTTTGATGTTAAGGAAATTGTTCATTTGTTAGCTAATGTAAAGGAGGAACAAATGCAATCTAAAATTTAATACTTTTGCTACCTTCAACAACTCAGCATGGCAAAACCAGACAATCATTATAGTTTTAACTCAACAAATCTTGTTGTTTTTCTTTTAAAATGGAGAAAACAACTTTTTATAATATGTGTTATTGCTGCGGTTACTTCAGGGATAGTATCATTTCTGATTGAGCCAAAATTCCGTTCAACAGTAATACTGTTTCCTGCTACCACTCAATCGGTTTCTAAAGCTTTACTAAATGAAAATCTATATGGTAAAAATGATATCCTAACCTTTGGTGATGAGGAAGAGACTGAGCAGTTGCTGCAAATTCTACAGTCAGATGAGATCAGAAATACAATCGCAAAAAAATACGATCTCATCAAACATTATGATATAGACACCACAGCAAAGTTTGTAAATACACGTTTGATCCATGAATATGAAAGCAACATCATATTCAAAAAAACAGAATACAATTCTGTTAGAATAGACGTGTTTGATAAAAGCACGGATACAGCGATGATGATAGCCAATGACATTGCAGCTCTTTCAGATACAGTTAAAAACAGGATGCAGCACGATAGATCTCATAAAGCATTGCGGATTGTTGAAGAAGAGTATAGAAATGCAAAGCAATATGTGAACAATTTGGCTGATTCTCTCACGATGTTAAGAAAAATGGGTGTTCAGGAGTATGAGGTACAGATAGAGCGTATGACAGAACAATATGCAAGAGCAATAGTTGAAGGAAAAAATAAAGCTGCAGATGAGCTAAAAAGGCAATTAGATACAATTGCTAAATACGGTAGTGATTATGTTGAATTACGAAATAAAATGGAAGATGGAATAAAACGGGTTTCTTTGATCAAAGGCAAATATGAAGAAGCAAAAATTGATGCTTACCAGAAACTGCCCCATAAATTCATAGTGAACACAGCTTTTAAATCTGAAAAGAAAGCCTATCCTATAAGATGGCTGATTGTAGTATTATCTACCATTGCAACATTCCTGCTGGCAATTTTAGTGATCATAGGAATTGAAAACTGGAAGCGTTTTAAAACATCGCAAAATGCAGGCTTATTTAAATAGGATTCAAAGCAGTTCAAAGAATCAAATCTTCTTTTTCATCTGCTCGGTATTTCTCGCTTTAAACTGCACATTACTCTATTTTGAGCAATACTGGATCATGCTGATTCCATTTGCATTTTTTCTTATTTATCTTGCCATAGTTGCTTCGGATAAACTCTTTCTATTCATTATCTTTTGCACACCTTTATCAATTAATCTTGCAGATCAACTCAAAAATGGATTTGGCGTTTATTTCCCTACAGAACCATTGCTGGCAGGAATGACCCTGGTTTTTCTGCTCAAGGTTTTTTATGATTGGAAATATGACATACAAATATTGAAACATCCCGTCACTGTTGTTGTTATACTCAATCTCATATGGATAGCTATTTGTTGTATCACGAGTGCCAGCCCATTGATATCCATTAAATTTCTTGTAGCCCGCATTTGGTTTGTAATACCGTTATATTTTGTCGGAATACAGGTTTTTAAACATGTCGAAAACATCAGAATATTCCCCTGGTTATACACCATACCTATGATAGCTGTGGTCGTATATACTATAATTTATCATGCAACATTTGGCTTTGATCATAAAGCCGCTCACTGGGTTATGCAACCTTTTTATACTGATCACACTCAATATGGTGCAGCTTTAGCAATGTTTTATCCTTTTCTGATAGGCTCAATTTTTAGTCCGCGAATTGCAGCTAACCGAAAAATATTAATCAGCTGTTTGTTGATAACAATATCTGTGGGTTTGATTTTATCATTTACTCGCGCGGCATGGTTAAGCATTGGAATTTCATTATTTGTTGGTCTGATCATTTGGTTAAAATTAAAATTCCGAACTGTTTTTATCTTTTTTTCCCTCATAGCCATTTTGTTTTTTTCATTCCAACAGGAAATTTTAAAAGCATTAGAACAAAATAAACAAGAATCATCCAACAATTTGCTTGAGCATGCCGAATCTGTTTCAAACATTGCTTCTGATGCCTCTAATCTCGAACGAATCAATAGATGGAATTCTGCCATTAGAATGTTCCGTGAAAGACCAAATATGGGTTTTGGACCCGGCACTTATTCATTCTATTATGCTCCTTTCCAGAAAACTGAGGATAAAACCATTATCAGTACCAATTTCGGGGACAGGGGAAGCGCCCACAGTGAATACCTCGGACCGCTTGCAGAAACAGGTTGGCCAGGTTTAATGCTGACGGTGTTATTGGTGATCGTTGTGATCAACTCTGCAGTTAGAACATACAATAAAGTTAAAAATAATGAGCTACGATTAATCCTTATAACTGTTTTTTTAGGATTGATGACCTATTTTATACACGGAACACTTAATAATTTTTTAGACTCCGATAAAGCATCTGTGCCATTCTGGGGATTTATTGCGTTGATTGTTGCCTGTGATGTGTATCACAAAAACATGAATATCGCTAATGATTAAGCAGATAATAAAATTTCTTCTTATTTGAATCTACATGAAAAAATTGCGATATCATCAAGATATGGCTGTTGCCCCCGATGAGAATCCACTGCCGTAATAATCATTTGATTTAATTCAGACATTGTCAAAGTATCATGAGCACACAACATGGCTTCCAACTGCTCTGAGCCGAATGCCTGCCCCCTTGTATTCTCTTCTTCCACTACACCATCAGTAAAACCAAGAAAAATATCATTTTTTAATATCTGTTTACTTCCTTCGGTTATAAACGGGAGTTTATCAAACATTCCCAAACCCGTAGATCCTTCACTCAAAGCAATTATATGATCTCCCTGTTTCAATAATGGAGGATTGTGTCCGGCATTGATGTAGTGCAAAACTCTCGTTTTTAAATTATATTTTGCAATGAACATAGTTATGAAACGTTCTCCTTTAGCGCTGGCCATTACTTTTGCATTAAGATCCGTAACCAATAGCGGTAGCTTAGATTGCAGTGATGCCAAAGCCCTGAGATTCGCCTGGAAATTGGCCGCAAGTAATGCTGCCGGAATCCCTTTTCCTGATACATCGGCTAAACAAAAAATAATTTCTTCATTGTTTAACTTTATATAATCGTAATAATCTCCTCCAACATTGTGATGAGGCAGATAGTATGCCGACATCTGAAAATGCTCATCGTCCGGCAGTTCTGACGGAAACAACATGGTCTGCATTTCTGAAGCAAGTTCCAGTTCTCTTTTCATTCTCTCCTGCTTTATGCTCTCTTTTGCCATTCTTTTATTCTCCACAGCAACCATGATGATATTAGCAAGGGTCTGGATAAAAGACATATGACGGATGATCGGGCTTATGTTCTTCGCATTTTCGTTCAGATCACCCAAAAGGAGATATGCTAGCGGTTGCGATTTATGATAAACCGGAATAACGACATCAAAAGTGTTCAAATGTTTTTTGGTGGATGATTTGATCAGAGTGATTTCACGTATATGAAGTAAATCCTTTTCTATCTCGAATTGTCTGACGCTGCTCCTGGCTCCCTGTTTAAAAGAACATTTCCAACGTGAATTTTCGCATTCGAATAGAATGATCTTACCAATACCCAATTCATCTTTTAAAATATATCCCAGCATTTCAAACAGCTTATTTTTTGATAAGTTGTTGTTAATCGCTTTGGTAACTTCAAGCAAGGATTTTAGTTTAAAATCTTTTATCTTCAGTTTCTTATCTATTCTGGAAATGTCGGTCATGATTAAATGATCTTTGGCTAAATTATAAATAATACAACAACATGGAATTAAACAGCGATCTTTATAAACTTGCTTTTGCTTGATAAACCAAAGCAGAGAAAGGGGAATTGCGCTTGCTTCTTTAAGTCTAATGTTTTATTAGCAGTTAAAGTTTTAGAAGTTTATGGTAGAATCAGGAGATTCTGTAGTGCAAGTCATGATTTATGCGGTAGAAGTCATGACTACTGCGTTAGAATCAGCAGGTTTTGTGCTCAAATAGAAGCAGATTATAATTGCCTGATGATATCAGGCAAGCTACGTAATGCCATTAATTCTCTCATATGTTTTTTTGCTTCGTCAGCTGGTGTTCCAAAATAGGTTATACCGCCTTTAATACTCTTAGGAATACCTGCCTGAGCAAGTACAACAGCTCCCTTTCCAATAGTCAGACCGCTGGCAACCCCTACCTGACCCCACAAAACAACATCGTCCTCAATTTCTACAGCACCGGCAATTCCCACTTGGGCTGCAAAAAGGCAATTCTCCCCGATTTTTGTATCATGACCAATCATTACTTGATTGTCTATTTTAGTTCCTTTTCCAATAGTTGTATTTTCTGTCGCACCTCTGTCAACAGTGCATGCTGCGCCTATATCTACATCATCCCCGATCACAACTCCACCACATGATAACAACTTTTTGTATGTCCCATCTGTCTTTTTGTAGTAAAATGCATCTGCACCAATTACTGTATTCGAATGAATCACAACCCCGTTTCCTATTTTGCATGGCCCGTAAATGACAACACCGGGGTGAATCATACAATTATTTCCTATCTGAACATTTGCACCAATAAACACATTTGGTCGAATAATAGAGTGCTCACCAACCGGTGTATCAGGATAAATCATACAGTTCAATCTTTTTACATTGGTAAAATGCGCTATTAATTTATTGAAATCATCAAAAGGATGATCGGATACTATAATACCCTTATTCCCTGTATTTGGAACCGCTTTGCTAATAAGAATTGCACTTGCAGACGAATTGAATGCACGTTGAAAATATTTTTCGTTATCTGCAAAAATCACATCCCCCACCCCTGCTACATGAATTTCATTTAACCCGGTGATTTTCAAATCAGGATTTCCAGAATATTCGGCATCCAGCAGGTTTGCAATTTCCTCAAGTGTAACGCTGTGTTTTAATTTCATTCTTTATATCTTTCCAGGTACTCTCCTGTTCGGGTATCAATTTTTACTTTATCTCCAGGGTTAATAAACAAAGGCACTTTGATTTCATTACCGGTTTCAAGTTTGGCGGGTTTCAAAGCGTTTGTGGATGTATCTCCTTTAATACCAGGTTCTGTATAGGTTACTTCCAAAGCAACGGTTGTTGGAAGATCACAGGATAAGGGATAGTTGCCATCTGCATGAAACAAAACATCTACTTCGTTCCCCTCTTTCAGGAACTGAGGTGCATTGATCATGCTTTTTTCTATTGTGATCTGTTCAAAAGTTTCTGTTTGCATAAAATGATATCCTATATGGTCTTTGTATAAGAACTGGTATGCTCTTTTTTCCACTCTGATCGGGTTTATTTTCACACCTGAATTAAAAGTATGTTCTAGGATATTGCCCGTATTGAGATTCTTTAGTCTTGTCCTCACAAATGCCCCTCCTTTTCCTGGTTTAACATGTTGAAATCCAACCAATAACCATGGTTCATCATTGAAATCTAAACACATCCCTATTCGAAAATCTGCTGTTGTTGCCATTTTTTTCTACAAATTTATATGAAACATATAAGAAGTCATTAGATCAATCAATCATTTTACAAAATGCTGGTTACCGCTACCTTAAGTCAAAAAATATTTTAATGTCATTGAACATACTTTATAAGAATGGAATATCCCCGCAATTTTGAATTTGGAAATATAATAATATATTCATATATTTGAGGCTAGATAATGATTAAAAATTGAGATGATATGAAAAGGTTCTACACAATTATTTATTCGGTTTTCTTTTGCTCTCTTCTTTTCGCTCAACAGATTAAAGATGACAGGGGATATATTCGTTGTTATTCAAATCAAGTTCTGGATCAGGAATTAAAACAGGAACCTGGGCTAAAAGGGCGAATGGATGCAATTGAAGAACAAACCCAAAAGTGGATATCAGAACATCCAAACGGATCCGGAGACAGGGCGGTGATCACTATCCCTGTGGTAGTTCACGTGCTATGGAGACTCTCCAACAGCAATATTTCCGATGCACAAATCCAGAGCCAGATTGATGTTCTTAACGAAGATTATGCAAGGTTAAATGCAGATACTATAAATACGCCATCTGTATTTCAAGGTGTTGCAGCAAATACACAGGTTCAGTTTTGTATTGCAAAACAGGATCCTAACGGACAAGCGACTACCGGTATTACAAGAACTCAGGTGACAACGCAAAATATTGGCTGGACAAATAAATATTATCAGACAAGTCAGGGAGGTCATGATATCTGGGATAGAGATTCCTATCTGAATTTTTGGGTATGTGAGATTGGAAATGGTATTTTGGGGTTTTCACAATTCCCCGGAGCAAATGCAAGCAAGGATGGAGTTGTAATTGATTATCGTTATTTTGGAACCATTGGAACTGCCACTTCACCATTTGATCTTGGCAGGACGGCTACTCATGAAGTTGGTCACTGGGTTAACCTTAGGCATATATGGGGAGATTCAAATTGTGGAAATGATAATGTCAGCGATACACCAACCCAACAAGCTGCAAACTACTATTGCCCATCATTCCCGCATGTTACATGTGGTAATGGACCTAATGGAGACATGTTCCAGAATTATATGGATTATACAGATGATGATTGTATGAACATTTTTACCCAGGGACAGGCAGCAAGAATAGCGGCTACCTTAAATGGTACCCGATCAAGCCTTCAATCTTCTATTGGTTGTGATTATCCGTCCTCCATATCAAAATTAAGAAAGGCAAACAATATCAATTTATACCCTAATCCAAGTAGTGGTAATTTAACCATAAGCTTTTCAGGCAACCGACCAAATGAAGCAGAAATCAGTATCCGCAACATTTTAGGAGAATTAATATATAATGTTATTTACACGGTGGACACAAAGAGAACCATCCGTCTTGATCTTAACAATTATCAAGATGGTTTGTACTTCATTACCATTAAAACGGAAAGCGGATCTGAACTCAAAAAGATACAGCTTAAACATTAATAAGTTGATCTGATCTTTAAAAGCCCTGCATACAGCGGAGCTTTTTGTTTTACTTTTGCGCTTTAATCATTGAGATGACAGATTCAAGCGTAATCAACAATTGGATAAGTTCAGCAGGAGTTGACAATAAATTATCATCCATCAGCAAAAAAGTGCTGCTTGGACAAAGAATATCTGCCGAAGATGCTTTGCTTTTTTTTAACTTGCCTGATCTTACACTAATCGGTTTATTAGCGAATTATATTAGAGAAAAGAAACATGGAAATAAAACATATTTCAATAGTAACTTTCATATAGAACCGACAAATATTTGTGTTTTTGATTGTAAATTCTGTGCATATTCAAGATTGATCAATCAGGAAAATGATGATGATGTATGGACATTCACAAAAGAAGATATCCTGAAAGAAGTCAAACGATTAGATGATAATATTTCTGAAGTACATATTGTCGGTGGAGTCCATCCTAAAATGGGTCTTAAATATTTTACGGGATTAATTTCTGATATTGAAGCAATAAGACCTGACATTCAAATTAAAGCTTTCACAGCAGTAGAATTAGATTACATGTGTCGAAAAGCAAAAGTCACTTATAAGGATGGCTTGAAACAACTGATGAATGCCGGTCAGGTTTGTTTACCCGGAGGGGGGGCAGAAATATTTGACGAGAATATCAGAGCCAAAATATGTAAAGATAAATGTTCATCAGAGCGTTGGCTTGAAATACATAAAACCGCTCATCGCATAGGGATGAGATCAAATGCAACTATGTTGTATGGACATATTGAAAGCTATGAACACCGTGTTGACCATATGGATCGACTCAGGAAACTACAGGATGAAACCGGTGGTTTTCAGTGCTTTATCCCATTGAAATTCAGGAATGCCAACAACCAGATGTCAAATATACCGGAAGTATCTGTGATTGAAGATTTAAAATGTTACGCTATATCCCGGATATTCCTTGACAACTTTGATCATATCAAAGCATACTGGCCAATGTGTGGAAGGGATATTGCACAAATTGCACTGTCCTACGGTGTTGATGACATTGACGGTACAATAGAGGATTCAACTAAAATCTATAGCATGGCAGGAGCAGAAGAAAAACGACCATCTATGAATGTTGCAGATATAAAAAAACTGGTTAAAGCTGCAGGAAGAATTCCTGTTGAAAGAGATACTTTATATGCTGAAAAAAGCTATCCTGATATCTAAGTTACTTTATAATACCCGGAGTAACATTACACCGGTTTGATATTTCATCGATCTTCTTAACAAAATATTTTTTTACTTTTGTACCCTACTAAAATGTAAAAAATATTTATCATACTCTAATGGAAAGCCCTGATGATAGTTACGGTTTACAAAAATGGCAAGCTGCTGGATAGGGCATCCGGACTCAAAACTGACGTTCCTGTCGAACAAATTCTTTGGATTGATTTGAACCAACCATCTCCTGAAGAGAAGCGTTCTGTTGAAGAATTGCTTGACATTAAACTTCAAACAAGGCAGGAAGCAGAAGAAATTGAAAGTAGTTCAAGATACATTGAGACGGAGAACAGTATAATCGCAAACTCCAACTTTCTGATCATTGATAATGATAGTTACAGGAATGAGCCTGCATCTTTCATAATTAAAAAAAACACACTTGTATCTTACAGGAATGTTGATGTTCCGGCTGTGAAAGATTTGCACAGAAAAATATCTTTCCTACATAAAGAAGGCAATAATTGCTACGATATTTTTATTTCCTTATTTGAGATCAGGATAGATAAAGATGCAGATTTACTGGAGGTGATCGCAAAAGATATTTCTTTTTTAAGCAAACAGATAACTGTTGAGAAGGAATTATCTGAAGAAATTATTCTGAAATTGACAAGATACCAGGAAATCGTCATGATGATCAGGGAAAATATTATTGATAAACAAAGAATGATTTCAGCTATTCTTAAAAGCGATGAATTTCCGACAAACCACGAAAAGATCAGAATCATGCTCAAAGATATCGGATCATTGATCGATCATACTACTTTCAACTTTGACAGGTTGGAATATCTGCAAAATACATTTCTCGGTTTGGTAAATATTGAACAGAATAAGATCATTAAGATTTTTACCGTTGTGACAGTTATTTTCATGCCGCCCACCTTGATTGCCAGTATTTATGGAATGAACTTCAAGTTTCTTCCTGAATTGCATTGGAAATACGGGTATCCTTTTGCTATTGCCATCATGTTGCTTGCATCGCTTTTGACCTTACTACTTTTTAAACGTAAAAAGTGGCTCTAAATCATTCCCTGTTTCAAGTATAACTGACCTTACCCAAAGATTGTGATAAATCCGCAACATGGATGTTAATAAGCTGGTAGCTTGATGAGAAGTATCTATATTTTGGCGATGTTTCCCCCGTTTTGTGCGTAACATATTGAATTTAAGGGGTTAATAATAAAATTGGGGCTTTTTAGCCCGTAAAAAACTCTTAAATAATCGTTATTTAAGACTCCAAGATGGCTGTGTGAGATCCTAGGGCAAACATCAACACTCAAGTGCAAAATGTTGCTAAAAGTTGCGTGACTTCAGCGTATAGTTTCGCCACTTCTTTATCACCTCATTCATATCACCTGGTAGTTAGGAATTGAATTCCATCTTTCTGCCACTCATCGGATGCACAAAAGCATTTGTTTTGGCATTAAGCGCCTGCCTGGGCAAGAGTTTAAAAACACTTGTTTACAAATTGGTTGAATTTCCCATATGTCGTTCCTTTCAAAATACGATTGCCACCGTATTGTATATCTCCAAACACGGTATGCCCGATATATTTGAAATGAACTCTGATCTGGTGTGTTCTTCTTCTGTTTTGTGCGTCAAATGAACGTCCTAAAACCCACTACTGATTATCAATCAATTATAATTTACAATTTGGCAATTTGGGTGACCCATGCTATTTTTAGCGCATGTTTGCACAAAACAGGAGAAATTCAAATTTTCTCTGTCCAGTTGAATTTGTCTTCAATACGGCCTCTTTGTAGATCAGTAAGATACTTTTTAAGTTTTGGAGAATATTTCCTTGATTCAACAGGAGGAAGTTCATATTGTTCATCATCATGTCCAATCGTTTGTATATGAGCGATTACTGCTGCAGTTCCTACCCCAAATGCTTCGGTTAAAGAACCATCTTTTGCTCCATCAATGATTTCGGATATTTCAATTTTTCTTTCCTCAACTTGCATACCCCAATCTCTTGCTATTGTCAGCAATGAATTACGAGTTACACCAGGCAAAATAGAATCTGTGAGTTCAGGAGTAATAAGCTTATTGTTAAGAACGAACATTACATTCATTGTGCCGGATTCCTCAATATACTTGTGTTCCAGTGCGTCTGTCCATAACAACTGGTCGTAACCTTCGTCATGAGCTAATTTTGCTGGATAAAGAGAAGCTGCATAATTCCCTGCAGCTTTTGCAGTACCGGTACCACCTTTACATGCTCTGACATACTTTGTTTCAATTTTAACTTTCACAGATCCGGAATAGTAATTTCCTGAGGGGGATGCTATTATACAAAAAGTGTATTTGTCAGAAGCTTTAACTCCAATATATTCACTTGAGGCAAACATGAATGGCCTGAGATATAATGAAGCATTTTCCCCTTCAGGAACCCAGTTTTTATCAATTCTGACTAATTCTCTAAGCCCTTTTTTAAAAATATCAGGGGGAATATTTGCCATGCACATACGTTTGGCAGAAAGGTTAAAACGCGCAATATTTTTGTCCGGGCGGAATAAAAGTACTTCCGAATCTTCTGTACGAAATGCCTTCATTCCTTCGAATATTGCCTGACCATAATGTAACGCAGAAGAAGCTGGGCTGACACTAATGCTACCAAAAGGAACAATGCGTAGGTCTTTCCATTCATTCTCCTCAAATTCCGCAATAAACATATGATCAGAAAATTCTTTTCCAAATTTTAAATCTGACTCATCAAGGTTGTGTAATCTTGAAATTGGAGCTTTTACTACCCTGATGTTAATATCTTTATTCATAGTTTTTACATCCATGCATTTAGTTTTATTGTGTTCTATATCTTTTATTTCAACATTCATCATTAGCAATTTTGTTTAAATTGGAGTGAAATTTATGCAATATCTTGCAGACGGCCAAATCAGATTATTTCAATATCTGAAGATCTGAGCCATCCAATATGTCCATCTGCAAGCATTATTTTATGCCATCCATTCATTGATTCCAGTATAGACACTTTAGTGCCTTCATGAACAACGAAGAGTTTTGTGCTTTCATTATTAGGAGAACTAACAATAGAGACACTTGGTTGGAATATAATTGCTGCCTTATTCATGTACCTATTATTATAAGAACTGTTGGCACTAGTAATAGCAATAAATCCAATTAGTATTAAAACGATTGCAGTCCAAAAGAAAATCTTCTTGATAAACGAAGATGTTGAAATCACAAATAGTATCAATCCGACACAGCCTAAAAAAATAAATATTACAGCAATCCAGCTCCATTGATTCGGAGACATTGCAGTATATATTGATTTCCACCATCGTTTATAAAAAAGTTCAGGCAATTCATCAATTTTATCGATTATTTTCAAATTAGCCATTTTAATATTGAAATCAATATCCGGATCGTTTGGATTCAACAATTTTGCTCTTTCATAATTAAGAATAGATAAGGGAATTTTATTTTCTTTGAAAGCAGCATTTCCCATATTAAAATAGAAATCTGAAGATTCATACCCTTGTTTAACGATTGACAAGTAGGTGTTATATGCCTTTTCATATTCTCCTTTATTGTAGCTTCTATTACCTTCATCAAATAGCTTTTGTATAGGTTCATAAGAAGCAATATTTGCTTTAGCAAGAATTAAAACAAATAGTGTAAAAACTACTCTTTTCATTTGATTTCTTTTTCAAGCAAGCTTAAAATATTCAATGTATTTTCATAGACTTTTTTATCTGAATTGTGCTCAATGGGTGCAAATCTTGCCATTTCGCACAAGTCTAATGTCTCCATTAGTTTACTGATACATTCTTTTGAAATATTTCTTTCGAGTAATTTTTCATTAATATTATTTCTGTCCATTTCAGCACTGTCAATACCCAGCTTATCACCTAGGTAACCATAAAGAGCAAGAGATATCTCTATAAAAAATTGCTTTTTGTCGTTCTTTTTTAAGCAAACTGCAGCTTTAGATAATCTCCTTTTTGCCCATCTTGTAGCCATTTGACGCTTAACTCTTTTAGTATCATTGGTATAACTTAGATATTTATTACGCACAAACAGAAATATTAAAAGAAAGATAAATGGAGAAATGATTGCAGCATAAAATCTGTTGGATTTATAAAATGATTCTCCGATTTTTTTAAATTTAGTTTTACCTGTTTTGATATATCGTATGTCTTTTCCTAACACTTGCAAATCTTCTTTGCTAACTGAATGAAAAGAACTTACTTCATTTCCATCTCCTTTACCAACATGAATTTCATATTTTTCTGTTTGAATCCTGTTGTAAGATTCAGTTTCAGGATTAAAATAACTGAAATCAATAGGTTCCAGAGTATAGGACCCGGCAACACGTGGAATAATTAAATATTCATAAGTTCTGGACCCGTTTACTCCATTGGTAGATATTGTAAAATTATCTTTAATCTTTGGATCATAGACTTCAAAATCAGGAGGAAAGTTGATTTGTGGATCTTGTAATAATTTAAGATTACCATGCCCTGAGATGGTTATCTTATAATTTATGGCTTCATTAGTATTTATATCGTATTTATTCGGTATAGCTTTAATATTGAATTTTCCGACAGCACCATTAAAATTTACAGGTTTTTTGGTAGTTGGGAGCGGTATGACTGTTATTGTTTTTGAGTTGCTTTTTGCTATATATTTCACGTCTTTGTATGTGCCAAAAAACTGATCAAAAATGCTATGTGGTCTACCTCTGTCTCTTAAGCGTAATACGAGTTCAATATCCATTGGGTCTAACTTTAATTTTCCTGTCTCCTGGGGATAAAGAATAACTTTTTTAAAGACAGCAGTATTATACACCTTCCCGTTAACATTTTCGGAATTAGGTCTTATATTTTCAGGAAGTTTAATGTCTTCTGCCCAGAAACCTTTTGGTGCTGGCAGTCTATTTACATTATAATCCACGATATTAATTCTGTAAAATAATTTATATGTTGCTATAAGTTGTTCACCCTGGAATACCTCTGATTTATCTGTAATCAGCCGGATAAATACATCATTACCAAATTTTCCGTCATTAGAAGATGATGGTTGAATATTTTGTTGAGTTTGGTTTTGTGACTGTTGTCGTTGAAAATTTGCGCCCTTTATTACTTTAATTGTGATCATGTTGCTGCTTAATATGCCATTATCCGTTTTAATCTTTGCGGGTCCAATAGTGAATTCTCCTTCTTGAATGGCCATTAGAATATATGAAAAAGAGATACTACTTGACATTGAACCATTAATCCATTCCATGCTTGTAGATTGATTAGGACCGGAAAGTATCCGGAATTCATTTAAATCTGGTGGGGTAAACCCTGTGCCTGAAGTGTTTAAAGTGAAAGTTATTTGGAATCTTTCTCCTGTTGCAACCTGGGTTTTATTGGCAGATGCCTTAAAACTGACATTATCTGCCAGTGTTTGCAAATATGCAGTGATCAAAAACAATATAAGAATTATCTTATTCATCACCAGTCTTTTTCAATTGTGATTCTTTGCCCTTGCATTTTTTGTTTCTGAAGTTTTTCCTGGACTTTTTTCTCTTCATTGTTCAATGCATCCAACATCCTTTTGGCATCTTCTCTTTTTAGTTGTTTCTGTTCCTGCTCTTTCTCTTGTTGATCCTTATTCTGTTGATC
>CAZUDW010000038.1:0-5618 GCA_964619305.1 uncultured Flavobacteriales bacterium | reverse complement strand
TTCTGTTGTTGTTTTAGCTTCTTCATTGCATAAGCTAAGTTATACCTGGTTTGATCATCTTCAGGATTGATTCTCAAAGCATTTTTATAGGCTTCAATACTTTCCTTGATTTTATTTGATTTTAATAACGCATTGCCAAGATTGTGGTAGGCGTTAGATTTTATTTTTTTATCTTTTGATTCTTCTGCAATTGTCTGAAACCTTTGAACTGCTTCCTGATAATTATTTTGTTTGTATAATGCATCTGCATGATTAAATGCTCCGGTTGTCATAGTTGGTTCAATAAGTAGTGCTTTTTGAAAATTCTCTTCAGCTTCATTATACTTCTCTTCTTTGTATTTATTGTTACCATCATGAACAAATTTTTTTGCATTCTGTGCATGCAGTAAATCAAATAATATCATAAGATACAATATCAAACTTAGTGCTCTCATGGGTTAGTATTAAATAAGTTAAGTTGATGTAGCCATTTGATTTTCCTATTAGGTAATAATATTTCAATTAGGAGCAAAATAATTGCAACAGCAACAAAATATTGAAACCTGTCCTCATATTCGGTATAAATTTTAGAACCGAATTCAGTCTTTTGCATTTTGCCAACTTCTTCAAGAATAAGCTCTATCCCACTATTGGCATTTGTTGCTCTTACAAATATACCATTCCCTGCACTCGCTATCAATTGGAGCATGTTCTCATCAAGTTTCGTAACAACCGTAGTTCCTTCTTTATCCTTCTTAAAACCGCGATTCTGCCCATTTTGTTTTATTGGGATAGGAGCTCCCTGTGTAGATCCCATGCCTATTGTATGAATTACCAAACCTTTTTCTGCTCCTTTTTTGGCTGCATCAATTGCATCGTCTTCATGATTTTCACCATCAGTGATAATAATAATTGATTTGCTTGTTTTATTGTCAAAATCAAATGCACTCATACACTTATCAATAGCTGATCCAATGGCAGTACCCTGCGTAGGTATCATGTTGCAATTAATAGATGCAAGAAACATTTTAGCAGCAGCGTAGTCCATAGTTATTGGTAGTTGAACATATGCTTGCCCTCCAAAGACTACGATTCCTATTCTGTCTCCTTTTAGTTGATCAATAAGTTTGGAGATCGCTCTTTTAGCTCTTTCAAGGCGATTTGGGAACATATCTTCTGCCATCATAGAGTTTGAGACATCAAGAGCGATCATAATATCTATGCCTTTTCTCTTAACCTGTTCCATCTTTGAGCCTAACTGAGGATTGGCAAGGCCAATTATTAAAAATATATATGCAATAATGAAAATGATGGATTTAAAAACTGATCGAGCATTTGAGCGTTCACCCATTAATCGTTTAACTACTTTAAGTTCACCAAATCTGACATTCGTTATTTTGTTCCAACGTAATTTTAAAATGAAAATAACAAACATTACAGGTAGCGTTAAAAGACCCCACAAAAGATCGATATGTTCAAATCTTATCATGCTGTGAATACTTTAAAAACAGTATTTCTTAATATAAATTCAACAAAGAGCAAAACACAGGCTGCTAAAAGCCAGGGCAGGAATTTCTCATTTTTCTTTCTGAATTCAGTTACTTCAATTTTTGATTTCTCCAGTTTGTCAATTTCTTTATATATTTCTTCAAGTTTCCTGTTGTTTGTTGCTCTGAAGTAATTCCCACCAGTAATATTTGCTATTTGTTTTAATGTCCCCTCATCAATTTTTACTTCAACTTTCTGGTATGTATAGCCTTTCCCATAAGGATTTTTAAATGGGTAAGGAGCTAGTCCATTCGTACCAACACCAATTGTATAAACTCTGATATCAAAAGATTTTGCAATTTCTGCTGCTGTAACAGGAGGAATCAGTCCGGTCGTGTTATTGCCATCAGTTAGCAGAATGATTACTTTGCTGATTGCATCGCTATCTTTAAGCCTGTTTACGGAGGTTGCCAGCCCCATACCAATAGCTGTTCCATCCTCAATCATGCCATTTTTAATTTTACCGAACAACTCTTTCAGAACAGAATGATCTGTAGTTAATGGACATTGCGTGAAACTCTCACCGCTGTATACCACTAAACCAACTCTGTCATTTTGTCTTCCATCAATAAAATCAAGTGCCACATCTTTGCATGCTTCGAGTCTGTTTGGTTTAAAATCTTCGGCAAGCATGCTGCCGGATATATCAAGCGCAATAACAATGTCAATTCCTTTGGTTGTTACATTTTGCCAATTTGTAGATGATTGTGGACGGGCAAGAACAATTATTAGTAATACAAGTGATATCACCCTTAAAGCAAACAGGATATGTCTCAAATGGATTTTAATTGAACCTGGTATTGAATTGAAGAGTTCTAAACCGGAGAATTGAACATTTGCATAGCTGTGTTTGTGCTTGAGAATATACCAAACTATTAATAATGGAATAATAAGTAGACACCAGAGAAAATATTTATATGCTAATTCAATATCACCCATTTTATTCAGGTATGTTTCCAGCTTTAATATCCTGTTGTTTTTCTTCTTTGGTTACTTCTATTTTTCTAGTATTATTTACAAATTCAAAAGCAATATCGATACTTTTGTCATTTTCTGTTGGTAGCGGTTTTCCTTTTGCGAACTTTACTATGTCGGCTAAAAAAAGTAATTCCTGTAATTTATTTTTTAATTCAACATCTATGCTGGTGTATTTTAAATTTTGAAGTATTTCAAATGTTGTTTGTTCCAATGCATTGAACTTATAACGGTTGGTAATATATTCCCGAACGATTTCAGTTAAAACAGTATAATACTCTTTGATTTTTCCTTGTTGCCACAATTTTCGATCTTTTAAATGATTGAGCTTTTCCAATGCAATAATATGGGCTGGTTTATCGGGTTTAATTACTTTAACTACCTTAGATATTTTTTTTCTCCTTTTCCAAAAATAAATTCCTGCAAAAATCAGAATACCAACAAGAATTGGAATAATCACCCATTTATCATGATCTTTTAACCAGTCAAGCCATGTGTAATTGACCTCAATGGGCGGTTTGATATCAAAGATATTATTTGTTGTGTCAACAATAGGAATTTGAACACCGAGAAGTAATGCTTCGGATTCAATGGTGTCTTTGTTAAGGATGAATCTAAATGGAGGTATAGCATGATAGCCTGAATCGAAAGAGGTTATAGTCAATTGTTGAGATAATATTCTTGTTGTAATATGTGTTGAATCAAGGGCAGTATCAATTCTTGTTTTATTGATAATTTCTACAGTTCCTGTTAGAGTGTCTTCAATCTGTGGCCATATTATCGTATCAGCAGTATTTACAATCACAGTCATATTAATTTTGGTTTGATCTCCAAGTTTGATAAGACCAGTATCTAAATCAACATGGATGGGTTTGTCTTGCCCATATCCGGGATTTGTCATGGCTAACAGTGAAAAGAGTATTGAATAGGCTGTGCTTGGTATCAATGATTTCATCTACGTTTCTCTCTTTGTTTAAAAACATTGACCAGAGGTTGTACATAAGATTCATGTGTAGAAAGATGTACTGCATCCACTCCATTTTTTCTAAAAATCTCCCCCAATGCTGAATTCCTTTTTTCAGACATAGATTTAAAAAATTCTCTTGATTTTATATTAGAAGTGTCTATCCATTGAATGGCACTGTTTTCTGCATCCTGAAAAGGAACAATACCAATGTCTGGAATATCCTGCTCTCTATCATCATAAATATGAATCGCAACTAAATCATGTTTTTTGTTTGCTATTTTGATCGCATCTTCAAAGTTATTATCAATGAAGTCGGATAATATAAACACCACACTTCTCTTTTTGATCACATTTGATAAGTATCCAAGAGCCATTTCAATGTTTGTTTTTTTGCTAACAGTTTTAAAATCAAGCAATTCCTTGATAATTCTTAAGATATGGCTACGCCCCTTTTTAGGAGGTATGAATTTTTCAATTCGGTCAGTAAAGAATATCACCCCAATTTTATCATTGTTCATTATTGCTGAAAATGAAAGTGTTGCGCAAAGTTCCGTAACCAAATCTTCTTTAAATTGTTTTTTAGTTCCGAAACTTTGTGATCCGCTCACATCCACCAACAGAACCACTGTGAGTTCTCTCTCTTCTTCAAATATCTTGACATATGGGTGGTTAAGCCTGGCTGTTACATGCCAGTCTATAGTCCGTATCTCATCGCCTGGCATATATTCCCGTACTTCACTGAATGCCATTCCTCTTCCTTTAAAAGCTGAATGATATTCACCTGAAAATAACTGATGAGATAACCCCCTGGTTTTAATCTCAATCTTTCTGACTTTTTTTATTAACTCTGATGATTCCATGTATCACACTATAAGCCGGATTATGGCACTTCCACACGGTTAAGTATGTTTGTAATTATATCTTCAGTTGTGATGTTTTCCGCTTCCGCTTCATATGTTAATCCGATTCTATGCCTCATAACATCGTAACAAATCGCTCTGACATCCTCCGGTATCACATATCCTCTCCGTTTAATAAATGCATATGCCTTAGCAGCAAGTGCAAGATTTATGCTTGCTCTTGGAGAGCATCCGAAACTGATTAAGTTTTTAGTATCATCCATATTATATTCAGATGGATTTCTTGTAGCAAATACAATATCCAGAATATAATTTTCAATTTTTTCATCAATATAGACTTCTCTTACAATTTTTCGCACATTTATAATGTCCTCAGGCTTAAGAATTGGATTAACGGTCTTCGATTCTTTTATACCAATATGTTGCTTTATTATTTGTTTCTCTTCTTCCTTTTTTGGATATGTAATTACGATTTTAAGCATGAATCGATCTATCTGTGCTTCCGGAAGAGGATATGTGCCTTCCTGTTCGATTGGATTTTGTGTGGCAAGAACAAGAAATGGTTTAGGCAATTGATATGAAGTATCGCCAATTGTAATTTGTCTTTCCTGCATCGCTTCCAATAAGGCACTTTGTACTTTGGCAGGTGCGCGGTTTATCTCATCGGCTAAAACAAAATTGCTGAATATGGGTCCTTTCTTAACATAGAATTCGTCTTTTTTTTGATTGTATATCATCGTACCGATTAAATCTGCGGGTAACAAATCCGGTGTAAACTGGATTCTGGAAAAATCTGCTTTGATGGTTTTCGAAAGCGTATTGATGGCAAGCGTTTTAGCTAGACCGGGTACTCCTTCGAGAAGCAAATGCCCATCGGAAAGCAAGCCTATTAACATACGCTCAAGCATATATTTTTGCCCGATAATAGTTTTGTTAAGTTCAATGTTGAGTAAATCAATAAAGGAACTCTCCTTTTGTATCTTGTCGTTAAGTTCCTTAATATCCAGAGTAGTAGATGATGATAATGCCTGTTCTTCCATAATTCTTTTATTATATTACTATTTTAATATAAGATTTTTTTAAACTATAATCAATATTGAATTAACGGCAAAATTCAGAATTATTTAATACGATACTATGTGTAAGGTGTTAAATAATGTTAAATACAACTGGTAACACCAATTTCTTTTGGTGTAAGAGAGTGATTTATAATTAGAAAACTGGAGTCAATATATTACCTTACCACAGTCACATGTCCGATATACTCATGATCGTATCCTTTGCGGGTG
>CAZUDW010000037.1:8056-23291 GCA_964619305.1 uncultured Flavobacteriales bacterium | reverse complement strand
TTTAACATATTGCAGCCATGAACTACCTGGATATTGTTTTGTGCATCCCATTGATATGGGGAGCATGGCGCGGTTTAATAAAGGGGTTCATCATAGAAGTCTCAACCCTGATCGCATTGGGGCTGGGAATCTATGGTGGGATTCATTTCTCCGATCTGGTTGCTTCCGGCCTGAGTACTTTTATTGATGTACAAGGGAACATCCTGCATCTCATTTCCTTTGCTCTGACGTTCATTGGCATTGTGATCCTTGTTCACATCTTGGCAAGGTTGCTGGAAAAAGTTGTCAATCTTGTTGCAATGAAATTTCTGAACAAACTTGCCGGTTGCATATTCGGCCTTGCTAAAATGGCTCTTATCCTGAGTGTGCTGCTTTTTATATTGGACAGAACAGATAAATATTTTTCGATTTTCCCTGAAAATTTAAGAGAAGAATCCCTTCTTTATAAGCCTCTTGGGGATCTTGCCCCGAATATCATTCCTGCCATTAAAAACAGTGGTCTTATGAGCAATATTAAAGAAAGACTGGAAGAGGATGATGTCAGTGATTGATGGCAGCAATACCAGGCAATTCCTTTCCTTCAATATACTCGATCAAAGCCCCTCCACCGGTGGAGATATAGCTCATTTTGTCTTCAAAGCCAAACTTTCGTACGGCCGCTACTGAATCACCGCCACCAATCATGGAATATGCCCCATTCGCTGTGGCTTTTTCAATTGCCGTAGCGATGGCTTTGGTGCCATTTGCAAAAACTGGCATTTCAAAAATTCCCATGGGACCGTTCCATAGAATAGTTTTTGAAGAAGCGATCGCTTGGCTGAATGTATCAATGCTTGCAGGGCCTATATCCGCTCCCATCCATTTTTCGGGAATATTCATAATTCCGTTCACTTGTGTATTGGCATCTTCTGAAATACGATCAGCGATCAAAGTATCCTCAGGCAGCAAAAGTTCAATGTGCTTTTCTTTTGCTTTGGCTAAAATGTCAGATGCTGTCTGTAGCAATTCATTTTGGCAAAGTGAATCACCTATATTTCCCCCTCCGGCTTTTATAAAAGTATATGCCATCCCTCCTCCGATAATAAGTTTATCCACCTTGTTGAGCATCTGCTCAATAACCTCAAGTTTTCCAGAAACTTTGGCTCCTCCGAGAATAGCCGTAAAAGGCCGTTCAGGTTCATTCATCACCTTGTCAATGGCTTTCAGTTCACGTTCTATCAAGTAGCCGAATACTTTTTTATCAGGAAAGAATTTTGCAATAACTGCTGTTGAAGCATGTGCTCTGTGAGCAGTACCAAATGCATCGTTGACATATACGTCACCCAGTGAAGCCAGGCGGGCAGCAAAATCTTCTTCTCCCTTTTTTTCACCGGCATGAAATCGTAAATTCTCTAGCAAAAGCACTTCTCTTGCTTTTAGATTTGCAGCTTTCGTTTCTGAGGCTTCACCTATGCAGTCATCAGCAAACTGTACTTCACAACCTAGCAGGGAAGATGTCCTTTCAATTATATTGGCAAGTGAGAATTTTTTTTCAGGAATCAATCCCGGTCTTCCCAGGTGAGACATCAGTATCACCGATCCGCCATCATTGCGTATTTTTTGAATGGTAGGGACTGAAGCCCGAATGCGCAAATCGTCCCTCACCTGCAGGTTCTCATCCAGCGGGACATTGTAATCAACCCTCACCAGGGCTTTTTTGCCATTGAAATTCATGCTGTCAAGCCTTCTCTTTATCATAAAAACAGTTTTTAAATGGATAAAATTATAGTAAAATGTGTTAATATCATTTGACGAAACAGAAAATATTAAATGTTGTTTAAATATTTTGATTACGCGGCAAAATTAAAATCAAATTACGGAATAATACAATGACAGGTATCATTAATAAGGTTGTTTTATTGGCAATTGAAACTATTCCCTGCTTAATTTTTTTAGGAATATTTCAGGTTTTCTCATGAAAATTTCTAAAATGCGCAAGCAAACAGGGAGAAGGGAAATATCATCAAAGTAAAATGAGTGATCAAGTGCCTTAATTGATTATTTTTGAAGCACTTTATTAATAAAATTCATCGTGTTATTCAACGAAGTCATAGGGCAGGAACCTGCAAAAGCAAAATTGCGGATGATGGTAAAGACTGGTCGTATCAGTCATGCGCAGTTGTTTACAGGCCTGCAAGGCAGTGGTCAGTTACCATTGGCACTGGCTTTTGCTTCTTATATTTTATGTGAGAAGAGTGTTGATGGGGATGCTTGCGGAAAATGTCCGGCTTGCAATAAGACCTCCAAATTGATACATCCAGATATGCATTTCGTTATGCCGGTTAATACGAATAAAAGAGTAACCAGAAAACCGTCATCTGATCAATTCATGGAAGAATGGAGGGAAGCAATAATGGAAAATCCATATATCACGCTTGAAAATTGGTTGCTAAAGCTTGGGATAGAAAATAAGCAAGCGATTATTAATGTGCAACAGAGCAATGAACTTACCGCTAAACTTGCGCTGAAATCATTTGAAGGGGGATATAAGATAGTGATTATCTGGTTGCCGGAAAAAATGAATGTTATGGCAGCGAATAAACTACTTAAAACCCTTGAAGAACCTGAAAAAGAGACACTCTTCCTATTGGTTGCTGATGATATTGGAAACCTTTTGCCCACTATTTTATCCCGTCTGCAAATGTTAAAACTGGAAAGATTAAGTGAAGAACAGATAGCAACCGTCATTAAAAAAGAATATAAAGTAAGCGATGATGTTGCTGCACGTGTAGCCGGTATGTCGGATGGCAATTATTCGGAAGCATTGCAATTTATGGAAAAAACTAACACTTTTGAAAACCAGTTGGAGGAATTTATTCAATGGATGCGATGTTGCTTTGCTATAAAAAGCAGCATGAAAAATCTGCTTGAATGGATTGATCATATCTCATCAACAGGAAGGGAGAAACAAATGTTGTTTCTTCATTTTTGTTTACATATGGTTGAGCAGTGTATCTGGATAAATTATAAAATAGATGATGTCCGTTACAATATGCAAAGTGAAGACAGAAAGTTCCTTGAAAAGTTTGCCCCTTTTATTAATGAAGCAAACAGAAATGAAATCAGCACATTGTTTAATGACGGGATAGGTCACATTCAACGGAATGCTTATCCTAAATTATTATTCATGGACATGTCAATAAGGATCAGCAGGTTGCTGAAAAGGGGAAAACAAGAACTGCAAAAGGGAGAGTTGACTTAACTAAGAAAGAACTAAATTTGCTTTCAGGACTTGTAAATGATAATATGTCGTGTGCTCAATGTACAATTGTTTCTAAAGAAACAGGAGAAGGAGAGGTAGGCAGGAAAGGCGGTCGATGCTTTTATGGCGGTTGCATTAAACGCAATTCTTTTGATTGGCTTGATGGCATCACTTCACCTATAGACCCTTGTACATTTGTTGAAGTTCGGTTTAAAAACGAACGAAAGGAGTTTTATAAAAATGCTGATAGACTCTCCTTGCAGCAGGGAGATAATGTTGTTGTGGATACCAAGTTAGGATATGATGTAGGCATTGTGTCTATGACCGGAGAACTGGTTGAGCGGCAGATGAGAGCAAAGGGTATTAATCCTGTAAAAGACAAATTGTATAATATCATGAGAAAAGCCACAAGGGAAGATGTCTCTCTTTGGCAAAAAGCCCGGGAAAGGGAAGCTGATGCGATTCTCTGGACAAGGAGGTTGGTTGAAGACCACCATAAGAGTATGAAGATTAGCGACATCGAATTCCAGGGAGACAATACAAAGACAACGATATTTTACACTTCAGATGATCGGGTTGATTTCAGAGATATCACCAAACTGATCGCAAGAGAATTTCAAACACGTATAGAAATGCGACAGATTGGTGTGAGACAGGAAGCAGGGAAAAGCGGAGCTATCGGCTCCTGTGGTCGTGATGTGTGTTGTTCAACCTGGTTGACGGATTTTGTATCAGTGAATACATCTTCAGCACGAATCCAACAACTTTCGCTGAATCCTGCCAATATTTCAGGCCAATGCGGAAAGCTTAAATGTTGCTTAAATTATGAGTTGAAACAATATATTGAAGCAGGAAAGGATTTCCCAAAACAGAACATAAAATTAAAAACAGAAGAAGGAATAGGCATCTATCAAAAAGCAGATTTCTTCAGCAAGCTCATATGGTATGCCTATAAGGACTCACCGGATATATTCATTCCTATTACTCTTGATAATGTGAAAAAGATTATTGCAATGAATAAAGAAGGGAAAAAGCCGGTTTCACTTAAAGAATTTGCTCTTCAAAAAGAAGAACGATCCCCGGTTTTTGAAAATGCTATGGGTGAAGGCAATATCAACAGGTTTGATAAACTAGGGAAAAAAAAGCATAAAAGAAAAAAACGCAATAACCGAAAGAGGTGAAAAGATATTATTTGTTCTTATTGATATTTTTCACAATACTCATCTCTTCATGCGATGACCGAATGGTCTATGAACAAAATGTTGCCATTCCTGAGACCGGATGGGGAGCATCTGAAGCAAAGCAATTTTTATTTGATATTTCAGACAACAGTAATCCCTACAATTTATACATCAATGTCAGGAATACTTCTGATTATATCTACAGCAACCTGTGGTTATTTGTAACCATCGAAGCCCCCGAAGGCAGAACTATGAAGGATACAATAGAATGTCCCCTTGCTGATGTGGACGGGAGGTGGTACGGATCAGGAATAGGTGATATTTTTGACAATAGAATAATGATAAAAAAGGACATTCTGTTTGCAAGCACTGGCAAACATATGATTAGCATTCAACAGGCCATGCGAACAGAGAAGTTGAAACACATTCTAAATATTGGACTTAGAGTAGAAAAGTCTCAATGAAAACATTTGTTTATCTTCTTATAGGATTGACTTTGGCGTCATGTAAACAAAAATCCATTCCCGGTCCTGTTGAAATCTTCTGTGATGCTGAAAGGATAGTGAATATAAACGGTGGAAAGTATTTTGGCAATAACAGGTATCTTATTGCCAACGGTCAAACACAAACCGATCTGGAAGCCTATTCAGGTACACACTCAAGTCTTGTGACTGTGGACAACAGGTATGGCTTGTCTGTAAAATTCAGGAATATACATATTGGAGACAGGTATCAGGTAGAAGTCATGAGAAAGAGTAAACACCATTACGGACAACTGTCTGTTAATTGTCCCGGAGTGTTTTTCCAATCTCAAAGAGGAATCACCACACTAAAAAACGGATGGCAAAGGCTGAGACTTGAATTTGTTATAGACACCATAAATGCTGACAGAGAATTGGAAATTCACACATGGATAGCAGAAGATGACAGCGCTTTCTTTGATGATCTGAAAATAGTGTATGTCCCCGCTGGTGCTCTCTTGCAGTCAAAATATATTTGCACCAACAACAACCCCTATATCTCAAAATATCTCTTTTTAGGTCATATCTATCAATCTTATTGTGGCGAAAACAAAATTGACCATAGAATAGAAGCAATGGATAAAACTTGTTTCGATCAGATGTGGTTGGGAGGTGATGTATGCGTTAACACAACTAAAGACAAAGCAACACTTGGTTATCTGGATGATATTTTCGATCTGGGAAATCCGCATACATATTGGGCCATGGGTAATCACGATATTCGTTGCGGACATCTCGACAATATTGAGCAATACACACATCGAAAAACATGGAATGTAAACTATAACAATGGATTCACGGTAGTTGTTCTCAACACCAACCTTGAACAATCGTATGAAGGGCAGGAATTATGTGAGAACATGGAAGAGCAGTTCAATATGTTGAAAAACGTATGTGATACCATTAAAAAATCCAGCCATCTCATAGTATTGATGCATCATGTGTTGTGGTATGCAATGGATAAATATTACTGGAGATATACCAATGAAACAAAATCCTCATGGAGAGCGAGATGTGATAGCAACACAACATTCAAAAACTGCATATATCCAATGCTGGCAGATGTACAATCCACAGGTGTGCAGGTAATCTGTATAGCAGGAGATGCAGGTTTGAGAGGGAGAAGGATTTATAAACAGGCAGGTCATTATAAAAGTCCTGAGGGCGTACAGTTCCTCACATCCGGATTAGGAAACAGTAATTTTTACAGGGAGCAACAGGACAGCATCCCCAACGATAAAATACTGGTACTATACCATGATAAAGCAAATAAAAATATCACCTGGAAATTTCATGATCTGGACTCATTGTTAGGGGCACAACTGGTGTTGTTCTGATCAATAGTCGTAAAAAGCAGTCACATCCACTTTCTGGCCTCCGTTGATTTTCTTATCACCTATCTGTAAAACACATCCTTTATCAACCACATACATTTCGGTAACCTTTGTGGCATGCATCCTGTTTATTTTTAAATTGCTTGGTCCGTATTCTGCTTTTTTCATGAATAAAGCATAACCGTAATTACAGTTTTTCATTGATAGCTTTGAAATGTTCATCTCCGAAAGATCTTTGGAACAAACAGCAATATTACAACCTCCGACATCTGCTTTTGAAATGCTCACCTCGCTTTCCTCCCCTACACTGATCCCCTTATCCATGGCATTAATCACTTTGCAATATTTAATCTTCAGCTTGCTTCCTGAAACATCCAATCCGTCATTTCCTATTTGCCGAAACACAATGGAATCAATAGTGCCGTTGCTGAAATCGCAATCAAGCCCATCAGAACGCGTGTTTTTGAATATCGCTTGACGAATCTGGAAATTGCTTCTCACCAGGTTGAGTGCATCTTCGCAAAGGTTATCACTGAAAACGCAATGGTCAATAGAAACAGGAGATTCATACATGGTGACCGCACCTGTCAATGTCCAGCCACAATAATCAAGCGTTGCCAAATGTTCAAAAGTTACGTAGTTGAAGTTAGATCGCTTTCCGGCATTGATCACACTGAATCCTCCCGCACTTTCGTCTTTTGAAGTTATCAATACAGTTTTATTACGTGTTCCCTGTATATCTACCGGGGAATAGCAGATAATACGGGCGGAATCTGTGATGTTAAGCGTTGCACCTGCAGGAATGATGACCCTGTAACCAGTTGGTATGACGATGTTGTCTTTAATATTGCTCAATCCCGTTTTGAACTGAATTATACTGTCATGAACACTATAAGGGCCATCGGCAAGAGGTGAAGAGTTAAGTTTCTGCTGTGTCGAATATTCAACAGGTCTTGGCCATAATATGATATTGACATGATAAACGGGACCTCCTTTTATTTCGGAATAAAAAACCTGTGTTGCGCCTGCTTTTACTTTTAAGGAAACCGGAGCAGGCAGGCTGTTCGGATCTTTTGCAGGCAGTATCAGGCTTTTCAGGATGCGGGAATTTATCAATCCTGATGAACCAGTTCCATTGATCCTGAGCGGCCTGCAATGATAATTGAGCAATGCTAATTCATATATACCGTTCTTTTCGTTTTCAAGATAGGCCTTTACAGACATGGAATTCGTTGGGCGCTCTAAAGTGCAGTAATCGGTGTCGGTAGCTAAGGTGTCAGAAGCGTAAACATAATGAGATCTGCAGTAATTGCTTTTGTCTTTCATGACAGTTCTTATGAGTTTTCCTTTCTGTCTCAGTTGCTGGTCGTTGTAGTGATAAGCAGGGAATTCTTTTTGCAACATTTTTTCAAATTCAACCTCTTTGGGCCTGATCTGCGTTATGAATGAATCAATAAATGCCTGGTCGGAATAAACAGCAAGCATGGCTTCGTATTTACGCCTGAAAATGCTGTCATTTAACAGCCCTTTAAGCATAAAATCTTCTTTATCTTTGATGGTTGAAGAACAATCACCTGCAGCACTGAACCCAAGAATTTGTTGCAATTCATCGTCTTTAAGTGCAATACCCGGGTAACCGTCAAATGCAATTGGCTCGAGTTTTTGCGTGACAGGATTGACATAAAACCTGAGATTGTGCCAGGAATATCCATGATAGGCAGAAGTAAGGGAAGTAATGGCATAATACTTTGCCATTGCATCCAGGTCGATGATCTCACTTATCGGACTGCTTCCTTTGCTGAGTTGCAAGAGCAGATTCTGCCCCGTTATCAGCAGTTTTTTCATTCGGGGAGAAGACAGCGTGGACTTCTGTTTGAATGGCAGTATTTCTGCAGCATCGAATTTCGGAAGATAATGTATGATCGGATCTTTAGCATCAGAAAATGATATAAACTCCCAGAATGCATCTTCGTTGTATTTCAGGATGGGGGCTTCCTTTCTTTGTTTTGATTCCAGCAACTGTTTTGTAAAATGCTCTTCCCAGGCATAAACACCCAAACTTTTCCCATTGAGTTTCACAGGAATAAATCCATATCTGGTTGTTAAAACATCTTCTTTTTTCAGCAACTGGTGAAGCGTCCATTCGCTGATAAAGTTTCTTGTGTCCGGATTTTGTATTGAAAACTCACGCAAACGATTCCACGCATAACCTTTTTTCAGCTTGATCCTGAACGACCATTTTTCCCCTTGCAGGTGATCCAGCCAATCACCTTTTAACCTGAGCTTTACAGGCATCTCAACTCCCCTGTATTTAATGGTAGCTATTATCCATTCATCTGACTGCAAGGTGCCACGGATAAAAGCGGTGTAGCGGACAGAACGGAGTTTATCCATGCCGAGAGAATCGATTTTCAACTCAAGCACATCCCCTTTGTATTCAGGATAGATTTTCTCCTTAAGTCTCTCTATCCTTAAATCATCAAAAAACGCATGGTCTTCTTCGGCAGTCCACACATAGATTTTTATCTTTCCCTTTTCAAATGTAGGTGGAATAAATGTTTTCAGGCGAATTCTTTCCCAACCGTCTTTCGATACCGAATCAGCCACATCAGAAAGCACATAAATCTTTCCTTCCTCATCAGACAACACAAGAGCACCTTGTTTGCCATATCTCCACACACTGATATCGTAATAAGCATCGGCATGGGAATACTTGTCGGTATATGTCATACCATAAGGATTTTCTTTGGTGAGTTTGACGGCATATTTTCCCGAATGAGCCTTTTCATCGCTGCGCGTGTCGGCATTGCCAAACATAGATTTACCACCCATGAAATATTCTTCATTCTCGCTCAGCTCTTCAGCATCGCAACTCACTTTCAGTTCAATTCCATTGTTGGGTTCATTACAAGAGCTTGAAAAAAGAATACATACGACTGCTGCAAATAATACCAGTGTAAAAGGATATTTTTTCATGATCATTGATTAGGATGGCAAATTTGCATATTTACTTGCAATGTAAACAATCCTCCAGATCACTTTTTTGAGATTTCATTCCAGTTTAATAAAGCGAGCCTTCAAATATCCAATTAAACATAAATCAATCTCCTGATTGATTTCCTATCTTTGCTGTGGAATGGATAAGCGTAAAAACATTGCATTTTATACTCTTGGTTGTAAACTGAATTATTCGGAAAGTGACACAATTGCGAGGAATTTTGATCCCTCTCTTTATAAACGCGTACCATTCGGGCAAGATGCTGATATTTTTATAATCAATACTTGTTCCGTAACTGCTTCTGCCGAAGCAAAATGCCGAAACGTCATCAGGCGCGCAAAGAAATTAAATTCCGATGCGATCATAGTTACAACCGGTTGTTACGCACAATTACAACCCAACTTTCTGAAGAACACAAAAATACCGGGCCTGGTAATTAATGCAAATGATAAGTTTAAGATAGATCAGATTTTTGAAGGAAAAAATGAAACGGTTTCTTCAAAAAACAACAACCGAATCAATGAAATATTTTACCCTGCATATTCTTTGGAAGAGCGTACAAGATCATATTTAAAAATACAGGACGGTTGTGATTATTTCTGCTCATACTGTACCATCCCTCTTGCCCGCGGAAAAAGTCGCAGTTCATCTATTAAAGATGTAATTAAAACTGTAAAACTACTTATATCTCAGGATGTTAAAGAAATAGTATTAACGGGGGTGAATGTTGGAGAATTCGGACATGGGAACAACGAATCATTGATTGAACTTTTGAATGAGCTTGAAAATATTAATTCATCCGTTAGATACAGAATTTCCTCAATTGAGCCAAATCTATTAACTGATGATATTATTAAACTGGTGGCGAAATCAGACAAAATTGCACCTCACTTTCACATCCCTTTGCAATCTGGTTCTGATAATATACTTAAGTCTATGAGGAGGAGATACAATTCAATACTATTCGAAAGTAAAGTTGATCAAATATTAAACGAGATACCTAATTGTTGTATTGGGGTGGATGTTATCACCGGTTTCCCCGGTGAGACTAATGAAGATTTTAAAAAAACATATAATCTGCTTGATAATATGAATATCTCATATTTGCACGTTTTTCCGTATTCTGAACGGCCTAAAACGACAGCAATTAAAATGAACGCTAAGGTGTCTAAAAAATTTAAAAAACAAAGAGCCGAAATGTTGAGGTCATTGTCAGATGAAAAGAAAAAAGTGTTTTATAAATTATATGAAGGAAGACAAGCTAAGGTTTTATTTGAATCAGTAACAGATAATGAAGAAATGATTGGTTTTACCGCAAATTATATTCGTACAAAGAATTCTTTCGTTGATAAACATCTTTTAAATAAACTTGTGGATGTACAACTAACAACAGCAGGTAATGACGGCATAATGTCATCAAAGCTTCTTTATATTAATCATCATAAACTCTAAATTCCTGATATGTATCCTTCTATAGGCGACTTATTTAATGATTTTTTCGGAATAGATCTATCCTTTCTCCACATCATAAAAACATTTGGTTTTTTTGTTGCAACAGCCTTTCTTTTAGCAGGATATTTTTTTGCATCCGAATTAAAAAGGAAAGAGAAATCAGGACTGCTTCTACCTCAGATTAGAAAACACCTCATTGGTAAACCGGCTACAAAGCAAGAATTAGCAATCAACGGACTCGTAGGCTTTCTGATAGGTTTTAAATTGATCTATTTGGTATTCAATTATGGAGATTTTGTAAATAATGCTCAAGAAGTTATATTGTCTTTAAAAGGTTCCTTTCCGGGTGGATTAATCATAGGTATCTTAGCTGTTTATCTGAAATACCGCGAAAAACAAAAACAAAAAAAAGAAACCCCGGAATGGAAAGAAACAACAATACATCCGCACCAACACATTGGCAATTTAACCTTAATCGCTGCATTGGTAGGGCTTGCCGGAGCTAAAATATTTCATCTACTTGAAAATCCTGATCAAATTAAAGACTTGTTTGAATCTGCCGAAGGTTTTTTTAGCGGGTTGACAATGTATGGTGGACTCATTTTCGGTGCGATAGCCGTATTGTGGTATGCTAAAAAACAAGGTTTAACAATTTTCCATACTATGGACGCAAGTGCACCGGGACTGATGCTGGCGTATGGCGTTGGAAGAATAGGTTGCATGTTGGCTGGTGACGGAGACTGGGGCATTGACAATCTAAACCCAATGCCACAAATTATCAGTTTCCTCCCGAACTGGATGTGGTCATTCAACTTCCCTCACAATGTTATCAATGCCGGTATTCCAATAGAAGGATGTACCGGCAATTATTGCAATGTCCTGGCCAATCCTGTTTATCCTACTCCATTTTATGAATCGGTTGTTTGTATTGTTCTTTTCACAGTATTGTGGTTAATAAGAAAACGAATTAACTTTCCTGGTTATATGTTTAGCATTTATTTAATCTTTAATGGAATAGAAAGATTCTTCATAGAACTGATACGAATCAATGAGACCATGCATTTATTTGGTATTGAATTCACACAAGCAGAATTAATTGCCATCTTGTTGGTAATAATTGGGACCACAGGACTGCTAATCCTACCAAAGTACAAGAACAAACTTAACGAACTTTAAGGTGGATTTAGAAAAACTCTGTCGGGAAGTAATCAGGATTGCCAAAGACACAGGGGAATTTATTGCTCAGAACAAACCTGCACTTAAAGATATTCGCATTTCGGAAAAAGACTTCAACAACTTTGTAACATCGGTTGATCTGGAATCAGAAAATCGCATTGTCTCGGAATTATTGAAGATATTACCTGAAGCAGGTATAATAGGAGAAGAAAAGACGAATGATAAAAACAGTAATGAATATAATTGGGTTATTGATCCCCTGGATGGCACCACAAATTTTATTCATGGTGTCCCCTGTTTTGCAATCAGCATCGCTTTAATGTATCGCAGCGATATTTTACTTGGTGTTGTATATGAAATTAATTTGAAGGAATGCTTTTATGCCTGCAAGGGTTCAGGTGCTTTCCTTAATGGACGTCCCATTCATGTCTCTGATTCTTCAAATCTGAAACAATCGCTTATTGCAACTGGTTTTCCTTATTATGATTATGGCAGGATGGCACCCTGGCTTAAGTTGTTTCAATACCTGATGGAAAATACTCAGGGTCTGCGAAGGTTGGGTTCTGCAGCAACCGACCTTGCATATGTGGCCTGTAGCCGTTTTGACGGATTTTATGAATATGCGCTGAATGCATGGGATGTTGCAGCAGGCTCTTTAATTGTAGCCGAAGCTGGTGGGATAGTAACCGACTTTAGCGGCACATCTGATTTCATTTTCGGAAAAGAGATTATTGCGGCAACACCGGATATATATCAGTCATTTTCAGAATCTATTGCCCATTTCTTTTCTGACATCAACTAATTATTATCTACTTTTGAAATACATTCAGTAACAATTATATGGTTAAATATCTTATCTGTCTAAGCATCACCGTTCTTTATGGCTTTTCTCCTTTTAACGGAATTGCAGAAAGCGCAAATGAACCAACTGAAAATATTTCAGACCACAAAGTGGTTTATATTTTTAATATTAGGGAAGAAATTGACAAGCCTGCCTGGAGAAAGACGAAACTTGCCATCGAAGAAGCCCATGCAATTCATGCTGATCTAATCCTTATTCGTATGAATACTTATGGCGGAAGAGTGGATATTGCAGATTCCATCAGGACTAAAATCCTGCATTCCGGAATACCTGTTGCAATACTGATTGAAAATAATGCTGCTTCGGCAGGCGCGTTGATTTCAATGGCATGTGACAGTATTTATATGAAAGCCGGTTCAACAATCGGTGCTGCAACAGTTGTGGATCAGTCTGGCAAACCTATGCCTGATAAATATCAAAGTTATATGCGGAAAAAGATGCGTTCAACAGCAGAACAGACAGGACGTGATCCTGATATTGCAGAAGCTATGGTAGATCCTGATAAAATCATAGAAGGAATCAGTGATTCGGGAAAAATAGTGACATTTACAACAAAAGAAGCGATAGAATATGGATTTTGCGAAGCAGAAGTAAAAAATATTGAAGATATTATTAGCAGAATGAAGTATTCAGATTATGAGCTAATTAATCAGAAACTCACATTTATTGATACACTTCTTGATTTTCTGACATCAAGTGTTGTCAGTGGTTTGCTTATCATGATAATAATTGGAGGTATCTATTTTGAGTTACAATCTCCCGGGATTGGATTTCCACTGGTAGCTGCCATAATCGCAGCAGTATTGTATTTCGCCCCTCTCTATTTAGAAGGGTTAGCTGAGAACTGGGAGATATTGCTGTTCATCATCGGATTGGGATTGATTGCTTTGGAAATATTTGTTATACCCGGTTTTGGTGTGGCAGGCATCTCCGGGATCATCTTTTGTGCTGCCGGTCTTGTGTTGAGCCTGCTGCATAATAACGGGTTTGATTTTGCACCAATTAACGCAGACAAAGTAATTGAGGCGGTATTTATTGTGTTGCTTTCCTCTTCCCTGTCAATGGGCATTTCGGTTTTTATTGCATCCAGATTATTAAAAACTTCCATGTTTAAAAGGATTTCTCTTGAATCAGCACAAACAATTGAAGAAGGCTTTGTTGGGATTAATCCAACACACAAGGAATTAATAGGAAAAGAAGGACTTGTAACCACAATTCTAAGACCTTCAGGAAAGGTCGAAATTGATGGCAAACTTTATGATGCAACAGCAGAAACCGGATTTATAGATAAAGGAGTTGCTGTTAAGGTTGAACGCTATGAATCTTCACAGCTTGTTGTAAGAAAGATTTAGTTTCTGATAATCATTACCTATATTTATTACCTCTGAAAAACATAACGCGTAATAAATATACCTGCATTGTCATCCTTGCTTCCTTTGCTTTCCACACCGGCAGCTACAAAAATGAGTTTCCATCCTTCTTTAGCCAGTTTATTGATCTTTGAAGCTATTAACGCATCATTTGATGCAATATTCTGGAAGTTAATACCAACTCCACTGTAGAAGTTAAGCAATTTTGTTTCAGCAAAAGCATCAATTTTAGCATCCTTGCGATTAATTTGTGATTGTTTACTGTCTTTGCCGCTTGTTCTTTCTGTTGTGAATTCATCCACATTAATAGGTGTCTTTTGTTCTACCATTCTCGATCTTCCTATTCCCATCGGAACTATTGATTCAACCGTTGTCACAATTTTATATTCCTGTGCCTGCAGGTACAAAGATGCCAGGATAGCAATACTTGATAATATAATATTTTTCATGTCAGATAATTTAAATTATTCCTACTCTTATCGATTTTCAGATTACTCGTATAAAGCAATATTAGTATATTTTTATCAAAGGCAACCAATTTTTTTCTAAAGAGTGTCCCTTGCCATATCCAGGTTCGTAATGCCTTTAAGATGAGTATTTTGAACATCATGACCACATCAAAAGGTTTTGCTCCTGCATTATTCTTGTTCTTCTTGTTGAGTATGCCTTCTTCTAAGGTGCTTCTAAAAAATTCAAAATCTATAATTTATTCACTTTGACACTGTTTATTGAACAGACTCTTAAAAAAACGGAAGGAAACGGAGCGATAAGAAGAATGTTTAGAAAAAGTTTGAGTGTATGTGAAATTCAAATAAATTCTGTAATATTGCAGCCCAATTTTCAAAACGCCAAGATATAAGCAATGGACGACAAAAAACAAGAGAACACGGAAGCAACTGAGGAGCAGACTGCAAAGGAGGATAAGCAAACTGATGAAAAAACAGAAATTGAAAACATTTCAGTTGATGAACCTCAGGAAAAACCTGTAGAAAGCAACGAGGAGGTAGTAGTTACGCCAGAAAAACCTGAAGAGGTTGTTGCGGAAGAAAAGGCTGATACCAAAGTTGTTGCAGAAGAAAAGGCTGATACCAAAGAAGTTG
>CAZUDW010000037.1:0-7956 GCA_964619305.1 uncultured Flavobacteriales bacterium | reverse complement strand
GTTGCAGAAGAAAAGGCTGATACCAAAGAAGTTGTTAAGGGATCAAAAGCAGTAGAATCCAAGGAAGAAGATACACAGGTGGAGAAAGAAGCGGCTGAAGAAAAACAAAAAAAGCCTAAAGTGAAAAAAGAGCTTCCGGAATTCAGTTCAGGAGACACCATCACTGTCTATTATAAAATCAGGGAAGGCAATAAGGAAAGGATACAGCAGTTTCAGGGAACGGTTTTGCAACGCAAAGGATCAGGCAGTACAGCCACCTTTACCGTCAGAAAAATCAGCAGCGGTATAGGAGTGGAACGTATTTTTCCTATCTCCTCCCCTTTTATTGAAAACATTGTCCTGAATAAAAGAGGCAAAGTACGAAGAGCAAGAATCTTTTATTTAAGAGGCAGACAAGGTAAATCTGCAAGAATTAAAGAACACCGTTAATCTCATCATTCTGATATAATCACAAATTCGGTTCTTCTATTTAAAGCTCTGCCTTCAGGGGTATCGTTGGAAGCAATCGGCATGGTTTCTCCAAATCCATGAAATGATAACCTGAATTTACTAATTCCCTTTTCCTGTAAATATGCCATGACAGAATAAGCTCTGTCAGACGATAAAACAAAATTGTTTTCTGCTTCCCCCACATTATCAGTATGGCCTCTGATCTCAACTTTTATATTGGAGTATTGTTTTAAATACTCAATAAATTCATCAAGCACCAGCTTTGACTCCTCCTGTATCTCCGCTGAATTTGTCTTATAATGGATGTCGTTAATTGTGTATGGTTTGTTCAAATCCAGACTCTGTAAATCAATGTTCAACTCCTGAAAAACATTCTTTGCGGTATCTTTTTCAGAAAAAAGATGGCTGTTAAATACCTTTTTATCAGCTTTTACATTCATCAATACATCCTCTCCATGATGAATATTGATAACGGCAGCATATTTTCCGTCTATTGAATCTACCTGGATTTGAACAAGTTGCCTGGTCTTCATATTTTTTATCTCCACTACAGCATCGGGAACCGTTTGACCGTTCTCATCCCTGACTTCACCTTTCAAAAACAAAACCTTGTCAGGTCTGGCCGCTTTGTAGAGATCAAAAGAAAAAATATCCAATCCGCCTCCGCTACCTTTTATTTTGTCCGAAGCGAAATATACTTTTTTGCCATCGGTACTCACTACAAATCCATGTTCATCTTCGGATGAATTGATAGGATAGCCTATATTGACGGGTTCTTCCCATTTGGAATCTTCTCTAAGTTTGGAATAATAAATATCATATCCACCGAAACCCAACCTGTTGTCCGTTTGGGTGGATGCAAAATACAGCGTTTTGCTATCTGAATGAATAAATGGTGATTTGTCGTTTCCTTCTGTATTAATAGGTGGTCCTATGTTTACAGCCCTGCTCCAGTTTCCTCCGGTATCTTGTTTGGCTGAATAAATATCTATTCCTTTGCTGTCTTCTCTCGCACTTGCAAAATACAACGTATTCCCATCAGAAGATAAAGATGGCTGCGCTTCCCAGCCATCTTCGGTGTTTATGCTGTCTCCCAAATTTCTCAGTTCTGTCCAATAGCCATGATATTCATCTTTCTCTTCATCATACCAGTATTTATAATCAGTAGCATATAAATCGCAGTTCACATAATCAAATTTTCCTTTTTTGCACACTGTTAATATAATGTGTTTATTATCAAGAGAAATGGTTGCCCCTCCATAATTAACATCATCCTCTATGTTGAATGGATCTGCTAATGGATCGCCAACTGTAAACACATTGTCATTAATTAAATCAGCCATGCAGAAACGTTCCTCGTATTCTATTTTATCGGATTGAAAAATACCATCAGTAACTTGTGTGCGTTTTACATTTCTTCTTGTAAAATACAGATATTCCTGGTCAGGTGACAGCAGCGGCAGATATTCACCTGCTTCGGTAGAAACATTTTTAACAGTAACAGGATTAAATGGCACCGGATTATTGTAACTATCGCTTAAAAATTTGGCAGTTTTATAACCTTTTCTTGCTTCTTCTATTTTTTTACTGTAATTACGTGAAAATTTACTGTCATCTTCACTTTCGAACTTAATAAATTTATTCCAGTACCTGACAGTTCCATCATAATCGCCATCATCATATGCTATTTTTCCTAAATAATAGAAAACGTCTGAATGGTATGTTGGACATTCATCAGCAACCTTTATCAAATACTTCAATGCTGGTTTGTAGGATTTTCCCGTTGACCTTGCTGTAAGGATGATCTCCATTCCCATCTGAAAGTTTGCAGGAATATAATCAGGCGCCAGATCCAGTGCTTCCTTTAGATAATGTAATCGTTCCTGTTTGTTGTATTTTTTACGATTAATCCCGGACTGGTATAATTTCAGGGCTTTTTTATCATCAATATATGTGCAGGGATTTTCTGATTCCTCAATCTCATCTTCATCATCTTCCTCCTGTGCAATCAGTGGATGAACATTAAAAAAAGAAATAAACAATATAATAGATAAAATAGCTTTAATTATTGTCATGGTTGATAAACTTCGATGACGTTTATTTCAATTGTTCCGTCTTTTTCCTGGCAGCATTCATGATCCCGTCTGCTTTATTATTTCCTTCTTTAATAATATCATCAGCTTTTTTATCTGTTTCGGCTCTCAATTTATCAGCGGTCTTCTTTGCTGCAATTTTTGCAAGAGGATTCTTTGCCTGGTCTTCTATCTTTTGTGCATTTGCATAACCCTCTTTTCTTATTTTTTCAGCAGTATTCTTTGCTTCAGCCCGAACCTTGTTTGCCTGAGCTTCAGCTTCTTTCATGATCTTATCGGTTTGTTCTTTTAATTTTTTTAAGGATTCGTCTTTTACTTCCTCTTTCACTTCATTCACTTTATCTTTCACAACATCTTTAATTCCCTGTTCCGGATTGCCGGAGATTTTTCCGTAATGTGGTTGAATGATCGGTTTTAACACAGTTCCTCCGATATTAACACCAAGACTCACTCTGTTTCCTACACTGAAATTTGCTCCTGCTTTGTTTGCCTGAGATACCAAACCGTTTACCACGCTCATTCCTGAAGTTCCAATATCGGTAGTTGGCAAGTCCATTTGCATGATATAACTAAGCGTTTGATCAAAACCATTTGAACCGGCAACATTTGTCTTGCCATGTCCCGTTGGCATGTCAAAAGGATCGACAAACACTCTGCCATCTTTGAACTCATAGGTAAAATTCACATTATCTAAATTTAGTTTTCGATATTGTTCCATTTTTAAGACGTCTGCTATTTTTGACATTACTCCTGCATTATGTACAATCACTTTATCGGTTTTCAGGTGACCGTCTCCGGTCAACGTATTCATTTGAGGTTCCATCTTATTATCCAGTTTCACTACAAATTTCATATCGGTTGAGATTTTCCCATTGCAATGTTTTGCTATTGGGGCTATTTGTTGTATAGATTCAAAAGTATCGTAGGTCTTTTTAATATCTACATGACTGATATCAACATTAAAATCCACTACAGGTTGATTGAGTGTCTGTGTCGAATAGATTCCATTTACAATCAATGAACCATCCAGCGCTTTCATTTTAAGAGTTTTTAATGTAGCTACACCGTCTTTAATAATGACTGAGCCGCTGACATCGCTCATATCTAAATTCTCATATATCAATTTGTTTATTTCGGTTCTTAAAATAAAATCAAGGTTTTCAGGTACTTCTAAAACAGATATTTCAGATGTGCCGGCTTCACTTTCATCTTCTGCGGAAGCTTTTTCGGTCATAAATGAATTGATATCCATGTACCGGGAATTCAGATTGAACGTCCCTGATAAGTTCTCTTCATTAAAATACCATCCTAACAGATTGAGGATTTTACCATTGGCTGAAATGTCGTTTTTCCCTAATTTAGAATCTAATGATGACAGCTCTACAAACTGTGGTGCAAAATTCAGGTACATTTTCTTTACCAAAACATCGTATGGCAGATCAGCACTTACATACTTCATATCAAGAACTATTAATTTTCCGGCAGCGTGAAAATCTTCATAATGTTCTTTTTCTATTGCGGATAGTTTGCCTTTTAGTTCTATGTCTGCTGTCAGTGACCCGTTATACTGTTCTTCCTTTTCAAGTGGGATGATATCTTTAAGATTTGCAAGATTTAACTGAGATTTAATGTTCATATTAATATTTGGGTCTGAGACAGGAGTAGTTAAATGCAGTCGGGCATTCAATGGCTGACCTGCAACATCAGCATGAAATTTTTCAAGATCAATCACTGTTTGATCTGTACTTCCCCCCGGGTTTTTTACATTAAGTTCTATATGAATATTTTTCACGCTTTTAGGAAGGTCGGGATATTTGAACATTGCATTTGTCACGCTCATATTGATACCAAAACCCGGAATATTATCATCGGTATAGGTGCCTTTTACAAATCCATTAAGTGCTAATTTTCCGGATGTTTCAACCGATTCAAAATCTTTCTTAAACACAGCAGGTATGAGGGAAAGGATATTTTTAAAATCCGTTTTACTTGCATTGAATTTTATATCCATACCAATATCGTCATCAGGCATTTCAATAAAGCCATCAATTCCCATAAAAAGTTGATTCAGGCGAATTTCATTCTCACTGAAGGTGAATTTCATTTTTGGCATATCCATATCCAGATCAACTTTAAATTCTGCTTCAACTGAATTTAAGTATGGTATTCCGGCATACACAACACTCATGGCCGATGCATCAGTTTTTGTTTTAAACGTAAATATATCTTCGGTAAAATCTCCACTTCCCGTATGATTAAAGTCTTTTATATCTGCAAACAAACTCATGGAAGTATCGGAATAAATAATGTTTGTATGCTCAATTGAATATTCATTTAAAGTGAGATGAAATGCACCGCTTTCTGTTTGTGCTGCGTTGGTAGTATCAGTGGATTGTTTTGCAATATCCCAGTTCGCCTTTCCATCTTTGGTAACAATGACATGGATCTTTGCATTCTTAACAGCAATGGAATTAACTTTAATAGGGTCCATCCCACCCATGATACTCATCAGATCAACAGCTAATGAAAGTTCCCCGATATCTGCCAATGTATCTCCCTTAAAACGATCTATGCCAACAATGCTTACATCCTCAACTGAAAGCGTAAAGTCCGGGAAATCAGAGAACATACTTAATGAAAAATCACCAAAATCCAACTTGGCGTTCATGTTGTTTCCCGCTTCTTCTTTCGCTATCTTAACTATATCGTCTTTGAAAATTATGGGAAGAACGATTGCGGCAATAATCAATAACAGAATCAATATTCCTGTATAAGTCAGAATTTTTTTAATCATTTTTATTTGGATTAGAATGGTTTGAAAATCTTATTTTTCTTTCGCTGTAAGCAACCAGGGTTGCAACGGTAACATCACCGGTTACATTCAAAACTGTCCTGCACATATCCAGAATACGGTCAACAGGGAAAATTATTGCAATCCACAGAGGATTTAATCCAACGGACTCCAGCACAATAATCAGCATCACAAGTCCTGCGCTTGGCACTGCTGCAGAGCCAATAGAAGCAAGGGTAGCCGTCAGAACGATCACCAGTTGAGAAGAAAAACTAAGATCTATCATGTGGAACTGTGCCAGGAATACCACAGCAACAGCCTGGTACAAACTTGTTCCGTCCATATTCACCGTAGCACCAATGGGCAAAACAAAACTGCTGATTTCTTTGGATACGCCCAGGTTATCCTGAACGCACTCTATGGTTACAGGAAGGGTGGCAGCACTTGAACTGGATGAAAAGGCAAGTGTTTGTGCCGGAAGAATGCTTTTGAAAAAATCGCGATAACTTATCCTGCGTGTAATAACTGCAACGAGCAGTGGATAAACAATTGCAACAATAAATGCCAACCCGGCAACAACAACCAGGGAATACCATCCCAGCCCTTTGAATATTTCAATCACTCCCCCGGGGTTATTTCCCGCAAGTTCAGCTATTTTGCCGGCAAGAAGTGCGAAAACGAAAAAAGGAGCTGCCTTCATAACGATATCCACCATCTTTAGGAACGCTTCATTGCATCCTTCGATAAATGAAATCAATGTTGCTGTTTTCGATTGTGGTATCATCAAAAGTACAATCCCAAAAAATATTGCAAAAAAGATCACCTGCAACATCATTTGATTATTGGAAAGAGAGAAAAATATATTGTCAGGCACCAATTTAATGAGAAATCCGAGAGGGCCTTTGCTTTTGGCAGTTTTTGCATATATGATTTTATTTTGGATATCACTTTCCAACTCCTGCTTTTCAATATCCGGACTTGCGTTTTCAAAATAGGAGGCATATCGTTTATCATTTCGAAGTGTTTTATGATCTGCTAACGGAACACCTTTCCCTGCCGCCCACTTTTCATAGCTGATGCGATTCATGAGCAGTTGTTTCTCAGAAACAAATTTGCCGGGTTTAATAATATTGACAAGCAGCAAGCCAATGCTGATAGCAAAGACCGTTGTAGCAAGATAGATCAGCAAGGTTTTAATCCCGATCCTTCCCAATTTGGAGACGTCTCCCAAACCGGATACCCCTTTGATTATGGAAAAAAGAACCAGCGGAACAGCAATCAGCTTAAGCAAGCTGATGAATATATTGCCGAAAGGAGCAATCCAGTTAAGCGTAAATTCGCTCCACCCCAGTTGACTTGACAAGAGTGCCCAGACGATGCCCAGCAACAGCCCGATAATTATTTTCCAATGTAAAGGAATGCCTCTCATCATCTTTCTATAAACGTGAAGTTCTTGATAATAAAAAATGATCTGCAACGGTCAGTAATGTCATGGCTTCAACAACAGGCACAGCCCTTGGAACCACGCATGGATCGTGTCGCCCCCTCCCTTGTAATTCCACCTCATTTCCCTGCAAGTTTACCGTTTGCTGTTTTTTCAATATACTTGGCGTTGGTTTGAATGCAACCCTGAAATAAATATCCTGTCCGTTGGATATGCCACCCTGTATGCCACCGGAATAATTGGTTCTGGTTGATATTTCCCCATCCTTGTTGCAAAAAAGATCGTTGTGTTCCGAACCTTTCATCTTAGCGCTTTCAAAGCCGGCCCCAATTTCAAATCCTCTTGCAGCATTGATACTGAGCATCGAAGCGGCAAGGGCTGCATGCAGCTTATTAAAAACCGGTTCTCCAATGCCTGCGGGCAAGCCGCTGACAACACAAGTAACCAAACCACCGATCGAGTCTCCCGATTTCTTGATCATCATGATTTTTTTATCCATGGTTTCCGCTATCAACGGATCAGGACATCTTACATTGTTGGTATAAACTTTCTCCGGGGATAATTGCCCGTAGGATTTTTTTAAAATTATATCACCAATCTGTGAAGTATAAGCCCATATCTTCACACCCCATTGCTCGAGCAGTTGCCGTGCCACAGCCCCTCCAACCACGGAGCAAGCGGTGACCCTTGCAGATGCCCTGCCTCCTCCCATGTGGTCTCTCAATCCGAATTTTTTGAAGTATGTATAATCTGCATGCGATGGTCTGAAGATATTTTTGAGGTGCTCATAATCCCTGCTGCGATGATCTTTGTTCCTGATGATAAATCCAATTGGAGCCCCTGTGGTTGTTCCCTCATACAAGCCCGAAAGCAATTCCACCTTATCCGGTTCTTTTCGGGATGAGGAAAGCGGGGACGCTCCGGGTTTTCTCCTTTCAAGCTCATGCTGTATCCTGCGCTGATCCGGTTTGAGGCCGGCCGGACAACCATCTATAACGCCACCTATTGAATTCCCGTGAGATTCTCCAAAATTTGTTAATTGAAATATTGTACCGATTGTGTTACTTCCCATAGGAAACAAAAATAAGAGATAAAACTAAGAAAGGAGTAAATTCCGGGATATTATACCAGCGGTAAACAGGTTTTGAAAAATCTTTCATACATCCTGCTGAAATATC
>CAZUDW010000036.1:0-23494 GCA_964619305.1 uncultured Flavobacteriales bacterium | reverse complement strand
CGGTGAGCAGATTTTTTATTACGATTACATTTCTAATATCTATGCTTTGTTCATGAAAGCAGCGTATCCATCGGTAAACATATCAAAGGGCAATAAATGCAGCTAAATGGTCTGTTAATTACTTTGAGGGAAACCAGGTCTTAAACAATCGGTACCCTTCTAAATACATTAACGTTCCTGATTTAAAAGTATTCATCACACAGAATGTTGTCTTCACCGGCAGGCAGAGCAGTTTTATGCTTTCTCTGCCCAAAGCATGCAAAGCCATAGCAGCACATCTACTGTTTTCTGCATATCCTGCACCGAGACCCATTCCTGTTTTGAATGAAATGCATGTCCGCCAGTGAATATATTCGGGCAGGGCAATCCCATAAACGACAACCTGGAACCATCCGTTCCTCCCCGGATGCTCTCGGTAACGGGGGTTATACCTGCCCGTTTTACGGCTTCAACTGCATTAGCAAGCACATCGGGATATTGATCCAGGATGGTCTTCATATTCCTGTATTGCTCCTTGACCTGCATTTCATATCCGGATCTGCTGTATTTTGCAAGTACCTTAGCCGCATGATCGTTCAGAAAATCTTCCAGCTCTTTTAATCCATCTTCATCAAAGCTACGCACAATAAAATGAACCTCAGCACTACCGGAATCTCCTTTAACAGTTATCGGGTGGAGAAATCCCTCCCTGCCTTCGGTTGTTTCAGGAGACATGGCATCTCCGGGTAAGCCGCTGAGAATCTCTGCTGCAATTTTTATTGCATTTTCAAGTTTTCCTTTCGCAAAGCCGGGGTGTATATTGTGCCCGCTGATCTTCAGAATGGCTTCATCGGCAGAAAATGTTTCATTCTCAACACTGCCAAGCGTTTCTCCATCAACGGTATATCCGAACTGAGCGCCAACCTTCTGCATATTCACCTTGTCCACACCCCTGCCTATTTCTTCATCAGGGGTGAACAATATTCTTATTTCCCCATGTTCGATTTCTTTGTGCTTCATTAAATGCTCCGCAACATTCATGATTGCGGCAACACCTGCTTTGTTGTCAGCTCCTAAAAGAGTTGTTCCATCTGAGGTAATGATATCATTGCCCAACTGGTTTTTCAGTTCAGGATGATCCTGAGGCCTGAGTAGCTGTGAAGGGTCTTGTGGTAATGTGATTTCTCCTCCATCATAATTTGAGTGAATGATCGGCTTCACATTTTTTCCACTGCAATCCGGAGATGTATCCATATGTGAACAAAGACAGATCACCGGCACAACTTTCTTTGTGGTGGCAGGAATTCCGGCATAAATATAGCAGTTCTCATCCATCTCTGCTGCCGTAAACCCTATCTCTTTCAACTCCCTGAGCAGCACTTTGGCCAGGTTTTTTTGACCGGGTGTTGAGGGGCATGAACCGGATTCCGGATCAGATTGTGTATCTATCTTCACATATCTCAAGAAACGATCAAGAACAGAATAATCCACTTTTAAATCCATAATACCTGTGTTTTTCGTTTAACATTCAATGCAATGTTGTTTTTGTAATATTGCAAACTTTGCGAAGCCGAAATTAAATAATAACAGGACGAAAAGAAAATGAGTGCAATACCTTTCAGGGATTTTTTAACAGGGAAAGAATATCATCTGGGCAAAATCGTTCTTACCGAGCAGGAGATCATTGATTTTGCAAAGCTCGTTGATCCGCTGGACTTCCATACGGACAAGGCTGCTGCTGAAAAAAGCCACTTTAAAGGCCTTGTGGCGAGTGGTGCACACCTTTTCACAAAGTTCCATATTGAGGCATGGTTACCGCTTTTCAAAGATACTGTAATGGCAGGATTGGAAGTGAATCACTGGAAATTTATTCGACCCGTTTATCCGGACACAGAAATTTTTGGCACTGTAACGATAAAATCCATCAAACCAAATCCCCTGAAAGGCCATGCCGTTGTTGTGTGGAATTATCGTTTTTTTGGTAGTGACGGGAAAGATTTTCAACGTGCCGAATCTGTACTGTTGCATAAAATGGTTTAAAATTTGTACTTTTATATCCACAACCACAATAAAGAATTGATGAAACTATTAACAATAGTACTGATCTGTATCATGTCGCTGAGTGCATGTTCTCAGATAGCAACTCCTGAAAAAATTCACTGGATGAGCTGGAATGAAGCAATTGCTGCAAACAAGAAAGAGCCAAAAAAGATCTTCATTGATGTCTATACCGATTGGTGCGGATGGTGCAGAAAAATGGATGCATCCACCTTCAGAAATGATGTGATCGCGAATATTATTAAAAAAGACTATTATGCCGTTAAACTGAATGCAGAGATGAAAGACACCATCCAATTCCAGAATCATACCTTTATCAATCCTAACCCTGCAATGAAGAGAAGCCCTCATCAACTTGCTGCTTCATTACTTGACAATCGTATGTCTTACCCTACCTTCGTGATTATGAATGAAAAAGTGCAACGCATCCAGATACTCCCCGGATATAAGACTGCAAAAGATTTTGAACCCATTCTCAGGTTTTTCGGTGATGACACCTTCCTCACTACAAAATATGAAGATTTCATCAAGACTTTTAAACACGAAGTGCAATAATGCATTGGTTCAAACTGGGAAGAAGCGATAGCGAATGGTTAGGCATCCCACAAAGTAAAAGGGTGCAGGTGATTGGCATCGCACTGATCGTAGTTCTTATAATAACAGCATTTTATATACTGCACTTTTATATCTGAACTTCTGTTTAAGTTTTTGCTATCTTTAGCGATAGTAGTATTTTCACCTGCGAATTTGAAATGAATTCTTTTTCATTGGATAAACTTAAATATAAAATTGACATAAAAGAAGAGCCATTTGCCTTCAAATCAGTCAACTGTCCAGCCACAGTGATAGTTACTTTTTTTAATTCATTTGGGGCATATTCCAGAACAGAAAGTTTCGGTTTAATGGACAGGGAAGCAATCTATGAAAAGATTAGGAAAAATGAAGATATTTGCCTTGATCATTGTTATGTTAAGGATTTCTCTCTTTCTGAATATCGCAATAAGGAAAACCTTGGAGATAGAGATTATGTAGTGCTGAATAATTTTTCTGCCAGCCATGTTTTTTTTGATGCTGAAAAAGGCATCGACCTGTCTTTTTGTGAATTCAAAGGCGACCATATCAGTTTTGAAGGAGCATTGTTCGGAGACAGGGATATCAATTTCTATAAGGCAAAATTCTGTGACAGCATGGTCAATTTCAGCGATGCCAAATTCGGGCACGGTAACATCAATTTCCAGTTCGCTGAATTCGGTAAGGGTAACGTTTCTTTTCAGCATACCAGCTTTGGAAAAGGAGACATCTCCTTTGTGAATTGCGAATTCAACCAGGGAAACGTTTCTTTTAAAGAAGCCCATTTTGATGATGGCGCTTTCAATATCCATTTCTCCCGTTTTGGTGATGGTGATCTGTCTTTTGAGAAAGCAAGGTTTGGCAATGGAACGGTTGATTTTCGCAAGGTGGAATTCGGGAAAGGCAAAGTTGACTTTAGACGCACCAATTTCGGCAACGGAACGGTTAATTTTGAAGAATCAGAGTTTGGAGGAGGAAAGATTAATTTTCGTTCTGCTGTTTTTGGCATTGGCAACATTTCGTTCGAAATGACCGATTTCTCCTCAGGAGAAGTCAGTTTTGAAAAGGCAGAATTTCATAAAGGGAATATTTCCTTCAACAACTGCAAGATCAATGTCTCTTCTTTTAAAGGATGCCATTTCAACAACTATGTTGACATGCGTGTGGCTGAAGCGAAAAAGATTGACCTGTCCAATACCGTTGTACGGGATATCATCGACTTTAAACCAGTTAAACATCATGTACTGATAGAAGATATCAACATCACAGGAATGAGGAACCTGGGCAGGATATTTGTTGGCTGGAAAGAAAATGAGCTTTACAAACTCATCTCTGGGCAATCGTACACATCGTTGCGGGAAAAGTCAGACCAATTCAGAACGATCAAAGAGAACTTCAGCATACTTGGACATTACAACGAAGAAGACAGCGCTTATGTGGAGTTCAAGCGCTTTGAAGCCCGGGCCGAATTGCAGGAAGTGTTGAAGAGAAACAGACTTAACGCTATTTGGATGTATCCCTTGCATGGCTTCAAATGGCTGGTTTTTGATAAGATGGGACTCTATGCTACCAACCCTGTTCGCGTACTGCTAAGTATGTGGGTGGTCTATGGCCTTTTCAGCCTTATATATACATTCCTGCCATTCATTGCAGATGCCGGCATCAGTTGCTCAGGTGCAGATAACGGTTATGTATCTCACATAAAAATAGCTTTTTACTACAGCGCTATTACCTTTCTCACTGTAGGTTATGGCGATTGTCTCCCTGTTGGTCAGGTCAAATGGATGGCTCCTATGGAAGCATGGATAGGCGTATTTCTGATGTCATACTTTACCGTAGCCTTTGTGCGGAAGATTCTCAGATGACTTTCTTCAATTCCTTCAATTTTCTGTCTAAGAATGTATTATTAGATATTCTTTTGTTAATTTGCGTAGTTAAAAATCATAAACTAATATCTGCTACCTATGAAAACTAAAAATATACTGATTATAAGCGTTTGTTCAGCCATGCTGTTCACTGCATGTGGTGGTTCTGACGATGACTCTGACCAGATCGACATCAAGAAAAATCCACTGGGAGCCCTAATGAAAATGGGCAAGGAAATGAAAAAACAAGCCGATGAAACATCTAAAATTATGGCCAAAAGGAGGGAGAGCGGTGATACGCTGGCAATACCCTATCAGGATCTGCAGAAATTCCTGCCTGAGTCAATCAATGGATACAGCAAAGATGAGCCCAACGGAGCAACCATGAATATGAGCGGCATGTCATATTCCTCAGTGGGATGCAACTATAAGAAAGATGATGGGAACTATATCCGCGTAAACCTGGTTGATTACAATGCTGCTTTCAACCTCTATACTGCAGCGACCGCAATGTGGACTGCTGGCTTGAAAATCGATACCCCCGAAGAAAAAACCAGCGGCTTCAAAGTAGATGATAACATCAGCGGTTGGGAAAGCTATAAGAAAAAATCCAACGATGTGAGTGTTGTAGTTGGTGTGGGCAACCGTTTTCTTATAACCGTTGAAGCCAACAAGCAGGAGAATACGGATTTTGTTAAAGAGATTGCTCTCAATATCGCTAAAGGAGAAATTTCTTCCATTTAAACTTCAGGCAGCAGATGAAAGAACAGCTTGTTGAATGCGTTCCCAATATCAGTGAAGGAAGGGATGTAGCAAAGATCAGACAGATTACAGAAGCCATAGGAACGGTTGAGCATGTTAAACTCCTAGATGTTGATCCCGGAAAAGCCACAAACAGAACAGTCATTACAATGGTAGGTACACCGGAGCAGGTTATTGAAGCAGCATTCCACCTTATAAAAAAAGCATCTGAAGTACTGGATATGAGCAAACATCACGGAGAACATCCCCGCTTTGGTGCTACTGATGTCTGCCCCCTGATCCCTGTAGCCAACATCAGTATGGAAGAAACTATTGAATATGCTCATCGCCTGGGTAAGAGAGTTGGAGAAGAGCTTGGAATACCTGTTTATTTTTATGAATATGCCTGCAGTGAAGAAAAACGCAGGAACCTTGCAAACTGTCGTGCAGGGCAATATGAAGGACTTAATGACAAACTATCCGATCCTGCGTGGAAACCGGATTGCGGCCCTACAGAATTTAATAAGCATATTGTTAAAACTGGCGCTAGTGCAATCAGTGCAAGGGATTTTCTTGTTGCTTATAATATTAATCTCAACACAACATCTGTAAGGCGCGCCAATTCCGTTGCTTTTGATATAAGGGAAGCCGGACGTGTGAAAAGGGAAGGGAACAATCTGACAGGACAAGTCCTTAAGGATAAGGATGGTAAACCGATTCGCATTCCAGGTAAACTCAAATGTGTGAAAGGAATGGGATGGTACATTGAAGAATATGGGATTGCCCAGATTTCATATAATCTGACCAATATCAATGTAACTCCTGTGCATATAGCTTTTCACGAAAGTTGCAAAGCTGCAGAAGCCAAAGGATTGCGTGTTACAGGTTCAGAACTTGTTGGTCTGATCCCCAAAAAAGCCCTGCTTGATGCAGCCGATTTTTTTCTTAAAAAGCAGAAACGATCACTTGGCATTCATGATAGCGAAAAGATAAAGATCGCTGTTAAATCGCTTGGACTGGATGACCTTAAACCATTTAATCCTGAAGAAAAGATCATTGAGTATATGATTGAAGATAAACAGAAAAAGCTTGTTGATATGGATTTGGTCAGCTTTGCCAATGAAACAGCAAGTGAATCTCCAGCACCAGGTGGAGGATCGATCGCTGCTTATTGCGGTGTTCTCGGTGCATCTCTCGGCACCATGGTTGCCAACTTGTCTTCTCACAAACGTGGATGGGATGACCGTTGGGAATATTATTCAGACTGGGCGGTGAAAGGGCAACAAAACAAGGATTTGCTGCTTAGACTCGTAGATGAAGACACGCTGGCATTCAACAGTATTATGGCGGCATATAAGCTGCCTAAAAACAATGAGGAGGAAGCAAAATCCAGGGTTGATGCTATTCAGTCTGCTACAAAGAAAGCGATTTCAGTACCTTTGCAAGTGATGGAATGTGCGTTTACTTCCATGGAACTATTGAAAGAGATGGCAGAAAAAGGGCTGGAAGCTTCCGTATCTGATGCGGGTGTTGGAGCACTGTGCGCCAAAACGGCTGTAATAGGGGCTTATTTAAATGTAAAAATTAATCTGCCTGCTGTTAAAGACAAGGATTTTTGTAAAGAAATTATTTCAAAAGCAACCAAATTCAGGCAACAATCCGAGATCATGGAAAAGGAGATTCTTTCCATAGTAGAAAAGCGTCTGTAGAGCAAGCCTGACAACCTTATACCTATGTTTGCGTAAACTCAATTTGAGTTTATCAATTATTTAGCAAAGTGACAAAAACAACTGTAAAACAGAAATTCGAAAGAATATTCTACTTCTTTCCTTTACAACTATTGCTGGTTCAACTAAAAAAAAACCATGCTTTCCTGCTCTTTTGGTTCTTATTATTTGCAATGGTCACAGAGCATTTTGCTGCTAAATTTGGTGTGCCTTACTTATTTCTTTACCCGGATTATTTTGGAAAAGTAGATTTTATATCTCATCTTTTTTTAGGGTTCGCCTGTGGTGGATTTATTATGGCATATAATATAACAAGCTATGTGGTAAATGCGTTTAGATTCCCTTTTATTGCAACATTATCAAGACCATTCCTTAAATATTGTATCAACAACAGTATTATCCCTCTTGCATTTATAATCACATATATAATCTGCCTGTTCCGTTTTCAACTCAATAAAGAATTTGAATCGGTTTTTAAAATTCTGTTAAATATTGCCGGGTTCCTCATTGGAAATTGCTTGTTCTTACTGATCTCATTCTTTTATTTTTTATCAACCAACAAAAACATTTTCAAACTATTCGGCATAACGGAACAGAAAGCCAAAAAATCAAGAAAACAAATCAGAAAAAAGTTAAAAAAATCGCCTGTTCAGGGAATAATTTACCGCAGAGAAAGATGGTATAACATATTTAACCGTGACAGAAAATGGCATATTGAAACATACCTATCAGGTCTGTTCAGGATTAGCCTGGCTCGCTCTGCAGATCACTACGGAAGAAATATGTTGTACTCCGTTTTTACACAGAATCATATAAATGCCTCCTTTTTTGAAGCCATGGTGCTTATTACAGTATTGGTGTTGGGGTTGTTCAGAGAGAACGAATTATTTGTTATACCTGCAGGAAGCAGCATCTTCCTTCTATTCTCCATCTCTTTAATGATTTACAGCGCCTTACACTCATGGCTTCGGGGATGGGCTACCTCTGTATTCATTGGTGCAATTCTCTTACTTAACTATCTATCCAAATACGAAACCTTCAATTACACAACCTATGCATATGGGTTGGACTATAACAGCAGTAAAGCCGAGTATTCAAAAAAAGCGCTTAATAAGATCAGGAACAGCAACTATAACAAGGATTATACAACTCACATCAATATTTTAAATAAATGGCTGACAAACGTAAAGACTATCAATCCCGATAAAAAGCCCAAACTAGTTATGATCAATTGCAGCGGAGGTGGCTTGCGTTCTGCAATGTGGACCTATTATATTTTGCAATATGCCGACAGCCTGACTCAGGGAAAACTGATGAGAAATGCACGCCTTATAACAGGTTCATCTGGTGGAATGCTCGGCTCTGCTTATCTGAGAGAGATTTATTTACACAATAAACATACTGATACAAACAAATTCAACACCAATCAATGTGTGATGGATATGGGTAAAGACATCCTCAACCCTGTGGCCTTCACCATTACAGTCAACGATCTTTTTCTGCGTCTTCAGAAATTTTCATATCAGGGTCATCGTTATACAAAAGACCGGGGATTTGCATTTGAACAACAAGTTAATAAAAATACACATCACTTGCTTGACAAAACAATTGGAGACTACAAACAGCCTGAAGAGAATGCAGAAATCCCTATTATGATCTTTACACCGGTAATGTTAAATGACGGTCGAAGAGTACTTATCTCCTCCCTGCCCTCGGCATTTTTAACACGCAGCACGCCCTTTGGAAATGTTATCAATGACGATGTTCCAGAAGGTATAGAATTTCACAGATTTTTCAGCAAACAAAATGCAGACATGCTTCGTTTCCTTTCAGCTATCAGAATGAGCGCTACTTTTCCGTATATCATGCCTGTAACGTCCCTGCCATCCTCTCCAACTATTGATGTGATGGATGCAGGTATCAGGGATAATTTCGGACTGGTTACAACACTGAAATATCTTTATACCTTCAGAGTCTGGATTGCTGAAAACACGGATGGAGTCGTTATCATCCAGACCAGGGATAAAGCTCATGACTTTGAAATTGACCCTGAGCCGGACCGGAGCTTATTTCAAAATATAGTCAACCCTTTGGGCAGCTTTTACAACAACTGGCCTAACATCCAGAATTTCAACCAAGATGAGTTGTTACAATATGCAAGTCACTGGTTTAAAGGAAGACTAGAAGTGATACGTCTTGAGCTTCAACAAACAAATCAGGCAAACATTTCTTTGAGTTGGCATCTTACAAAAAAAGAACAAGAAGCGATATTAAGTGCAAATGAACTCCCGGAAAATAAGAGTGCATTATTGAGATTGAAATCACTTCTTGACCCGGAAACTGAACAATTCAACAATACACTGAGTAAAAACTCCTCACCCAAATAAACCCTGATCTTTATTCATCAAATCTTTCAACATTTTCAAGGAGTATTCATCAATTGTATGAGTACCCTTAAACCCAATTTTATTGTATTTAACTCCTATCTTTTTTAAATGACTTAATTGCTCTTCCAGCAAATGTTTATCTATGATAGGGTCTCTGTGCCCATATAAAAAATATAAAGTAACCTCCTGAGAAATACTGATCCATTCAGTATAATCCGTACCTGTTGGCAATACGCCCGAACACAAAATAAGGTTGCTGAACTTTTTAGGAGCAAAAGCCGCCCATCTGCAAGCCGTTGCACTCCCTTGTGAAAATCCCAGCAAATTTATTTTTACATTATTTTGATCAAGCCCCTTTATAACATAATTATACACATCTTCCAACTCATTGATGTAATCAAAAATATCATCCTCCCTATCGATCTTAGTCATCCAGGAAGCGCCTACTTTTCCCTGAAATCCTTTGAGATAAAACCTGTGCATTCCTTCTGGTGCAACAACCATACTTCTTCCTTCCAGCAGGCAATCAAAATTACTTAAAAACTCATCTGCCAATTGCCCGTATCCATGCAAAACAATCCAAATCGTATCGATGCTTTTGCAATCCTCACCAGACACAAAGTATCGCGTGGTTTTCTGCGTATGTATTTTTCTTTTCAGCATGATTACAAAATAAAGCCCGCTTTCTTTTGAAAAGCGGGCTTTTAATGAACAAATGACGATCTATCCTTGCTCCTGTGTCCCTAACAGTTTCCTGCCATCTGTTCAATGTTCCTTATGACAGCAAATTAGAAAAGAAATTATTTATTCACCAAAAATTTTAGACGAACTTATTATTGATAAGGATATAATGTGTTTTATTGCATATCAATAATAATCAGTCAAATAAATGCACAAAAATAAAATTATAAGGAACAACTATAGCAAACAATGAGGATAAAGAAAATACTGTTATTTTTGAAATGATAATATTAATATGGCAAGCAGGAAAAGGAAATTTAAGAAACCCCGCATAAACCCAAAGAAAGATAAGGTTATTGTCGAACCTTTAGAGAGGAAAACATCTTCAAATCACCACTATAAACGCCTTCACTGTATCTTTCTTTTTATCCTCGGCTTTACTATCTACAGCAATTCGCTGACTAATGGATATGTGCTTGACGACACACTGTTTATAACAGGGAACAGCTATACTCAGCAAGGGCTGGTCGGAATTAAAGATATTTGGACACATGATGCTTTTGTTGGAGCACATGGCAGAGAGTTTGATCTCGAAGGGGGGCGTTACAGACCGCTTTCCATTACGATATTTGCAATCATTTATGAATTTTTCGGGCTCAACCCTTTTATAGGACATTTAATGAATGTCCTTCTCTTCTGTTTTAGTGGTATTCTGCTATATCTTTTACTATTAAAACTGATGCCTGAAAACAACGAATGGATACCCCTGTTCGCCTCGGTGATTTTTATTGTTCATCCCGTTCATACCGAAGTGGTTGCCAATATCAAAAGTCTGGATGAAATACTATCAACATTTTTCATTATGCTCACTCTATATGCAATGTTTGCCTATAAAAAAAGAAAAATTATTGCTAGTTTCTTGTTCTTCTCTTTAGCGCTTTTATCAAAAGAAAGTTCATTAACAGGTCTTGCCATCATCCCTTTGACATTGTTTTTTTTCAGTAAATACAACATCAATTCGATAGCAAAACAAACCCTACCTTTTTTAATTATCGTGATTGGGTACTTAGCACTAAGAGAGCATTATTCTGGTGGATTTGGAAAAGGATTTGAAGCGACAAACCCTATGGATAGCCCATATATATTATTGTCTTCTGCTGATAAATTTGCAACCATAACTTATGTATGTGGCAAGTATCTTGTGCTGCTGTTCTGGCCGAATCCATTATCATGGGATTACTCTTTTCATCAAATTCCGGACACCTCATGGACTGACTTCAGGGCCATTCTGGCATTAGCCATCTATATTGTTATGATAATTTTTTCTCTAAAGAATCTAAAAAGTAAAAATATAATCAGCTATGGCATCCTCTTTTACCTTGCTTCATTCTCCATTGTTTCTAACGTATTCATCAATATAGGAACAACGATGGGAGAAAGATTTATATACATGCCATCTGTTGGATTTTGTATTGCAATTGCTGCAACTTTGGTTAAAGTATTCAAATATCCTCTTAAAGAAAAATTAGTTTACAATGCCAGATATGTGCTACCCGTTGCTGTTCTTATGCTGCTCGGATCTTTTAATACAATACAAAGAAATCCTGCATGGCGTAGCAATTATACATTGTATAAAACCGATGTTGCAACAGTTCCTAACAGTGCCAGGTCCAGGCTTTTTTACGGGATAGAATTATTGGGCAAGTACAGAAAAACTCATGATAAAAGCTATATAGAAAAAGCTATACACGAAATGGATACAGCTACTGTTATCAATCCTGTTTTTTATCATGCTTACTATAATCTTGGTATGGCTTACCAGGAGATTGATGATCATCAGCATGCAATAGAATGTTTCATGAATGTGCTTAAGATAGCCCCTTTGCATATAAACACCCATTATATGCTTGGAGTTTCTCTTGCAAAAGGGAAGGGACAATTAGATGAAGGCATTGCTTATATGGAAAAAGCTATTGCTATGGGATATAAAGACGAAAGTGGGTATTCTAATCTTGGAATTGCATATGGTATGAAAGGTGAATTTTCAAAGGCACTACGTATTTTCACACAAGCAATCAAGAATGATCCGAATAATGCCAAACTATACCTGAATATAGCTGTCACATATCAGAACATGGGAAATAAAAAGGATGCCGAAAAGTATTTTAACAAAGCATTTGAATTAAATCCTAATTTAAAATCCGGGCATTAAAACTCAATTATTTACGTTTTCTTACTCTCTTTAAAGTAAGGAGGTTCATGGGATTGCTTTCAAGACCTTCAATATTGTTTTGAACAAATCGCAGCACTTCAGCATAATATAAAGGAACAACAGGTGCTTCATCAATTATTATCTGATCCATTTGCCGGTAGAGCTCATATCTTAAAGAGTCATTCGTTTCGGACATTGCTTTCTCGTAGAGTAAATCATATTGGATATTATTAAAATGTGTGTAATTAGGTCCCCCTGGAGAAAAATTCTTGCTGTAGAATAAAGCGAGGAAATTCTCGGCATCAGGATAATCGGCTACCCATGATTTTCTGAAAAACCTGACCTTTGACTGAGCAACCATTTCACGATATGCTGCTGCATCTATAACTTCTAAATCTATATTGATTCCAATATCACTCAGCTCATGCTGGATATATTCGCATTCCTCCCTGTATTCATCCGTTGTGACTAATGTAATATCAGGTAAATTTTTCCCGTCCGGATATCCTGCTAAATACAGCATTTCCTTTGCTTTTTCAGGATTATAATCATATCCCTTAACTTTTTCATCAAAAGAAGGCATGCCTCTGGATATAAATCCTGATGTTGCAGCTTGTCCGATATTATTTCTTAAATGCAGAACCATTTTTTTCCTGTCAAAACCATAGTTGATTGCTTTTCGGATAGCTTTTTCCTGCATAATGTTATTTTTTCCGTTTCCTGCATCAATCAACATGCCCAGATAGTCTGTTTTTAAATATGGCAGTTTTTGCATTTTAATTTTACTGCTGTATTTTGGTTTTAAATGACCGTCTGCTGTCAGGATTTCATCTTTATATGCTGCTAGGGCTTCCAGACCAGAAACAAAATCATATTTCCCGTTTAAAAAATCAAGAAATGCCACTTGTCTTTCTTTGATAAAAGTAATAGAAACTGCATCGAGATATGGCAAGCGCTGATTCTCATCAAATTCAAAATATTTTGGGTTCTTTACAAGAATCAACTTCACACCTTCTTTCCAGTTTTTAAATTTAAAAGGGCCCGTTCCAACAGGATTTCTTCTGAAATCAGCCTGGTAGTAATCAACTATTTCCTTTGGCACAACAGAGCAATACTGCATTGTAAGTGTACCTAGAAAAGGAGGAAAAGGATGTTTTAAATAAATTGTTAATGTGGTGTCATCAGTTGCTTCCATTCCAATGAAATGATTTTCAGAGGAACGATTTAATACCCTAAATATCCATGACCCCGGAGATGCTACTTCCGGATCCGTGATTCGTAAAAAGCTATACACAAAGTCAGAGGCAGTTACTTTACGCCCTTTTCCGCCTTTAAACAATTTATGATCATGAAAAGAAACATCATTTCTTAAGTGAAAGGTATAAATAGTTGAAGTCGAATCGATGTCCCAACTCTTTGCAATACAGGGTTGGACATGTAACTCTTCATCCATCTGAACAAGGCCATTGAACACTTGATTTATAATCCAGATATTCTCAAGGTTACGGGCAAATGCCGGATCAAGAGAGGTGATACCTGCTGCTTGATTATACCTGAAAACTGTCTTGTTTTCAATAGTTTTTTTTCCAGATTCACCGCATGAGGTGAGCAAAATCACAACAACACAAAAGCAACTCCAAATCTTCATATTTAACCTGCTATTCCTGAATTGTAAAGGTAATTTCTTTCAGTTTGCTAATTTTGTCAAATACTTGCTGCCAAAACCCAGATTATTACTGCTTTTATCAACATGATTTTCAACAGGAAATTATAGCTTTGCGATTTTAACAGCGCCCTTAGCTCAATTGGTAGAGCACCTGACTCTTAATCAGGGGGTTGAAGGTTCGATCCCTTCAGGGCGTACAAGAATAAAGTACTCTATTTACCAGTCTTTCCTTTTTTAACAGTAAAATCCTTGCTTTATTTATTTCAACGCCAACTATTTATAAATATTAAATTCCACCAGTAATTCCCAATCTAAAAGAATGAGTTGTCTTGGTTATTTTTTTATATTTATTTTTATTCTCATTACTAATTAGGTCATAATTAAAGTGAGAAGCATTGTTCATTGTATCAAACTGTGAATGTCAGAACTTACCTTTTGTCGATATTGATTAGATGATTTACATTGGTCTTGTGAAAATTTTAAGAAATATTACCCGTCTTACTTTATGTAGCTTACTGCTTCCACTGTATTCCCCGGGGCAAGTGAGTAATTTGACCAAAGATGCATATATTGAATATTGCACTTCTGTTGTGATACCCTATAACAGGAATCTTGATTCAATAAGAAAAGTATGGATTGGGAATATTAACCCTGATCGTAAAACAGCTTATATCCCACCCGACAAAGAGATTTATCTGGCAGCAACCGATGTTAATCTTTTCAAACTCACAAACAACATTGAATATCTCAAATCGGCCAAAGACATATTACTGCATTTTGGCGAATACAAAAAGCTCTATCCCCCTGATTTCTACAAGTCCAGAATTGAGTATGGGAATTCGTTGCCAGCTCTACCAAATACTTTTTCAGCAAGAGTGTATATTAATGCTTACATCGCGGTTAAAAATTCTACTGATCTGGATAAATCGGAACAAAATATCATTGAAAAGAATATTTCTGAAAGTGCTGATTATCTGATGCGAATTCATGAGTGGGGACCGATGAACAGGGCTATGATATGCGCTGAGGGTCTGGGTCTCGCTGCTAAAGCAATACCGGATCATAAGCATGCAAAGGATTGGAAAAAAATGGCCGATATAATCTCAGATGATAATTTTAATAGTTCCCATATGGAGGATTCGCAGAAATACCTGCTTATCTGGTTATATTCTCTTATTCGTTATGCCACTAATGTTGTAAACAATGATCATCTTTTAAAATCTTATAATATCTCTAAATGGTTTTATTATTTACTTAATCTCTATTGTCCGGAAGGATTAATCCCTGACTATGGCGATGCAGACTGGGGCAGTAGTAAATTCTTATGTATTCCGATTTTTGAACAAGGAGCAAAATTATTGCAAAAACAGGAACTGCGTTGGGCTGCTTCTGAGATTTTAAAGAAATGGGAGAAACAATTACCCGGCAATATCCACATTGCTATGGTTTTATCCGATGCCTGTTTAAGAGCAGATTTTAATCTGAAACCAATACCACCAGTCCTTTCCCGTTCTCAACGGAGAGATGATGAAACCGGTAAAAAGATTGTTTTTAGGAATGGATGGGAAGAAAATAGCACATATCTCCTTCTCAATTTCAGAGATGAAGACAATGATGCAGGAGTATTTACAAACTACCTGAAAAATACGCTCGCGGTAAAAGAAGAAAAAGCGCATCACGGTCATGCAGACGAAAACAGCATTTGCCTGTTGATGAAAAACGGATCGGTTTTACTGCATGACGGTGGTTACAGAGATGGAATACCAAGCGGTAAGTTTGGTGCCTACAGAGCAGACTATTTTCATAACAAGACTGTGGTCAGAATAATAAACCCCGCTGAGTTGAAATATATTGATCTGAAATCCGGACTACTCAACATCGTTCATGATAGCGGAACATACATCCAAACAAAAACAGAAAAGATAGACCGCCTGATTAAAAAAGATTTTGAAATGAGTAAAACCAGGAGCATTGATTTTAAAACGGCATACAGATATGACAGGGTTATTACATACTTGAAAGAGCCGGATTGTTTCATAATTTGTGATGTTATTAAATTTTTAAAAAAAGGAGATTATTTATCCTCCAACCTCTGGCACACAAGGCGGGTGTTGGCAAATGGCGACAACTGGTTTGATTCTGTATATGATAGCTTGCGCTCTCAACCAGCAGGCAACGGTAATACACATCTGCTCATCTGGTTCCCTAAGGAGGAAGAATCTACAACCAATTATGAAACAGAAAAGCGCTACTACCAAAAGGAAGAACTCGTTTCAAGGAGTAAAATAATTCATGCTGAGGCTGGAGATTATAAAACATTTGTCACAGTATTATACCCTCATGACAAAGAAACCGCTCCTGCACGGCTATCTGATAATATTTCTTTGTTAAAAACAGGAGATTGGCCACAGGTTGCCTCATTGAAAATAAGCATTAACGATCAAGTTTTCATTGTATCAATTCGTCTTGATCAGGATGCCCAAATGACTAATTTTTACAGCAGACCCAAATACACCTGGGAAAGCGGAAGATACAAAACCGCAAATATAGAAACCGATGCGGATTTTCTATATTTTAAAGAAGACACTGATTCAATATACTATGCAATTGCTGGTGGCACAAGAATAGTTTATAAAGGCAAGGATTTATTCAAACAAGCAGCCTCAACAGCTTTATACGGTTATGATGGAAAAGGGCAACATCCCTCAACGACAAAAGTACGGTACTGGGATGGTGCTCTCAAAAAAAATTAAATCCCTATACCTTCATATCCATTACAATCGAATCTTGCAGGTTTGACCGACCATCCTGCTCCAATTTCTGAGGGTAAGCAACATTGATCAAAGCACTTTCTGAAAGTTTCCGATAAGCCCGGTATTTTTGAGAATCCATTTTCAGAAACAATATATTTTGTATTTATACTTTGAATCTGATTGCATTCGTATAATGCATTGATTAAATAGGTATGCGCCATTGCAATGTCCAAACTGCAAATATTCCGCTCTTCACCTTGAAGCACTTCTACAACAACATCAAACATGTTTTGCCTTATTGAAGCATCCTTTATCTCCCCGTTAATATCTTCAATGCCATTCTTATCTTTCAAGCGGATAAATTCATTTGAGATTTGTACGTTCCCTTGCTCGCCATTGATAATAATTTGAGGTTCTATCGTTTCATCTCCGCAATGTGATAAGTATCCATAAATAACAACTCCGGACTTCAAATGTACTTTCATTGCTACAGTATCATAATTCTCAATATTATACACACGATAAAGCTCTGCTTCTACTTTACTGGTTTCTCCCGATACCATTTGTTTATCACCTACCAGAAATAAACATAGATTGATATAATGAGCAAATGCATTGTTGGCAGGTGAATCCAATACCCAGGTTGTTCCCAGCATTTGTCTTCCTACCCATTCATTCCTGCTAAAATACTCAAATCCTCTGGGCCAGTTTCCGATAATTTTAACGGTTTTGATTTTACCTATCCTGCCATTCAACAACTCTTTTTTTAACTTATGGAACATCTCAAGATAAAGATGCTGGAATCCAATCATTACTCTTTTTCCGCTTTTTTCCGAAGCATTTTGAATTGCCATAACATCTTTCACGCTTCCGGCTATAGGTTTTTCAAGAAGAATATGCGCACCGGCTTCCATTGCTTTAACAGCTAATCTTGTGTGAGATGAAATTCCGGTAGGAATGCAACACAAATCTATATCCTCGTTTTTATATTTAAACAAATCCTCCGCATTATGGTAAATCGCGATTTCTTGCGAATCGGGAAAGTCCAAACCAGAAATCGCATCTTCTGGATTAATTATTACCAAACTGTTCAATTTCAATTTGCCCGACTTTTGAAGACGCATTAGCTGGGAAAGGTAATAACGCCCATATCCCGTCACCCCGATAAGTGCCGTCCTGATCATGACTTCAAGGTGTAAATTGTAAGTTTATCAAGTGGTTTGTCCGTCCTTGGAAAGAAGTAACTGAATAATAACCCTGTGCAAATACAACTAAATACAGCTACAGAGGTATAGAGCATAAAATGGATGTTTGTATAATATTTTACAATGATTGTAATAATAATACTGCATATAGCCCCCATGATCACTCCCTGAGAATTCGCCCTTCTGCTGAATATGCCTAATAAAAACACACCGCCAAAACCACCACCTATGAGCGCCAGTATATTCATCCACAAATCAAACATAGATTTAATATCAAACCTTGCCATCAGTAATGCAATGCCTGTGGCAATAACACCAACTATAGCTGTAATATACCTGGCTTTTCCCAAAATGGAAGACTCTGTCGTATTTGGAAAAAACCTTTGATAAAAGTCAGATAAAAGTACTGTTGTTACACTATTGATACCTGAGTCCAATGTAGACATTGAAGCAGCAAAAAGAGCAGCAATTAATATTCCTGTTATGCCTGCCGGTAAAACCTCCACTATATACACAGGGAACACCTGGATGTTTTCCATAGTGGGGTTAAGTAATGCCGGATGTGAATGGAAAAATGAGAATAACCCACTTCCAAGCAGGTGAAACAACAATGTCCCAGGCACTACAATCAAGCCCAATAAAATATAAGACCTGCGTGCAGACCTGACATTGGGTGTTGTTAATACTCTTTGAACCATCACCTGGTCAGACGGGAAGTTCGCCTGCGTCATAAGTTGGTTAAGCATGAAAACCCATATCACAGGCACAGTCATATCCCATCTCAGGTCAATAGCATCAAATTTACCGTATTGCATATTAATACTCAAGAAGCCATCCATGCCCCCATCTGTACCAGAGATCATCATACCGAAAGCAACAGCAGTGCCACCAAGCAGAACAACAACCTGCAGTACATCCGTCCATATCACAGCAGAAATCCCACCCATTACTGTATAAAGCGTTGCAAGCAATCCCATCAATGCAATCGCAAAAAAAACGTTGATACCAGTGACCGCAGAAAGTGCAAGGGAAGGGAGTAGCAATATGATACTCATCCTGCCACCTAACTGGAATGCGATGGAGAGTAACGCTCCCATTATTCTAACCAAAACATTGAAGCGTTTTTCCAGGTATTCATAAGTTGATGTAATATCTATACCTCTTAATATGGGAACAATAAGAAATGCGGTTGCAATCATAAACAAGGGTCCCCAGAGAGAACCAATCCCATAAGCCTGGTTAGTAACAAATGTCTTTGTTGGAATAGCTAAAAAACTTATCGCACTGGTTCCGGTAGCATATAAACTAATGCCAACTGCCCACCATGGTATTTTGCGTCCGCCAAGAAAATATTGAGATGTAGTACCGGATCGCTTGGAGAAAAATGTTCCAATACCTATAAGCAAGATCAGATAAATCATGATTGCTCCATAATCTATTATGTCCAATGCCCCTCTTGAAGATTGATATTTTAATCTTTCAACTTTTCCTGATGGCATTGTGTCCATACCAATCCCGCCTACGATCATCGATTCATTTTTTGAAAAGGCAATATGCGAATGAGGCAGATATCCATCTATTTCGCCCACTTTAACCCAGGAATCTGTTACAGTATGGTATGACCATATTGCAGTCGATGGAACATATTCACGTAAACTCTCACTGAGGGTTTGTTTAACTGCCCCGAAAATAAGAATATGCCCCTGTCCTGTTGGTGCAATATTACCGGCACACAGAGGATCATGTATATCAGCTATTTTTATCCAACCTTTCCTTTTAGAACCATCTGTTGGAGATGGACGGTAAGACCAGGAATCTGACAATGTTAAAAAATCAATTGGCACATCTGTTCCATGCTTAATCTTCTGACCTCCAATAACGTATATAGCACCAAATTGTGCACAAACCATAGGATCAATTCTCCCAACTCCGGGGAAATCCGGTAGGGATATCCACTGTGCGGTTTCATCTTTAAGATCAAGAGAGAAGAAAGAACTGTTGGCTTTGACAATATCCTCGTTCTCTCTTCCACATACCAGAAATAACTCATCATTAAGTACAGCTAACCCTGAACGAATACGCGGAGACGGTATATCTGCCAATCTTGTTTGTGTGATATTACCGTTTTTCCAATTGATGCGAACCACTTGTGTTGAATAACCATTTTGTGTTTTCCCGCCAACACAAATAAGAGATCCCTTTGCAACAACAGCAGCACCGAAGGAAGCGGGATTCCTGAAAACAAATGAGTGCCAGTTACCATCCTCTGTTCTCACAAATATGCTGTCAGATAGTGATCCATCTATAAATTCACCTCCGGCAACAATAAGGATATTCCCTACCATTCCAACAAACTGACCTATAGCAGGCAATGGAACTTCTGTACAATGTTCAATCTTTATAATTTTGCTGCTTTGATGAGCAAGCAGAAAACACGAATAAAATAACAAACAAAAGGACAAAGAGATGTACCTGAAAATTGTTTTGCTCATTTTATCCTGACTTTTTGATTATGCAGCGCTGATTCTTCTGCTGCAATATACATTCTCGCAGTTTCACATGCATCGTTAAATGAAATTCTATATGTTGCTTCCCCTCTGACAGACCTGATAAAATCCTGAAATATCTTTGGTTGTTTTTGCAGTGGAAGCTCTTTTTCCTGATCAGAATTATCAGCTACAAGCGATACTGTGTTATTCCTTACTTCGATGATGCCTCTATCTCCTGCAATCATCAAAGAGTCATCTCCATGAGAGATAAGAGATTCCGGGCGTAAATAATCCAACGTAACATTTGCTATGCAATCATTTTCACTCACCATGTGAACACTTGCTACACTTTCAATTTCACCCATACCCTTGTTCCCGCCATGGATGCTATATGCGCTGATGTTTATAGCCTGCCCAAAATCCATCCATTGCACAATATCAAGTGCGTGGGCACCAACCCATGGAATGATACCTCCGAATTTTTGTTTGACATGCATCCATGAAGGCTTAACATCCATTTTGTAAGATTTACGAACTGAAATAAGCCGAATAGCACCTATCTCTCCATTCCTGACAGCTGTATAAGCACCATAAAAAGCAGCTTGATACCTATGTATCATCATCATACCAATATGAGCATTTGCTGCCAAAGACTCAATTTCTTCCAATTCACTGAGAGTAAAAGCCAAGGGTTTTTCAACAAAACAATGTATCTTTCTTTTAAGACATTCAATCAGCACAGTGGGTATAAGATAAAAATGGGGATTAATTATAGCAACATCAGGTTGCTCTTCATCCAACATTTGTATATAGTCATCATACTGTTTGTACTTTCCACCGGCACATAAAATCAGCCTTTGTAAGACTTCATCGACAGAAGCAGGGGCAAAAGCGACAATATCGCATTCATTACACTGTGATAAAACAGCATATTCAAAATGACCCGAACCTCCAATTATTACAGCTTTCATCCTTTTCCGATTTATGATCAGGATTTTTCAAAGATATATATTTAGCTACAACAACTCTTAAAATCATTCCGATTATAAATCCTAAAAAACTATTTTTGCGTTCGATAAAAAGTTCCTTAAAACATATTGATGCACATCCCTCTTTAATAAGTTAAGTAATGGGTGTCATTGATTTTTTGAATTTGTATTTTTCCCGGTCCCGTAGCTCAGCTGGATAGAGCAACTGCCTTCTAAGCAGTAGGTCACAGGTTCGAATCCTGTCGGGATCACTAAGAAAGAAAAGCTTGACACAATATGTCAGGCTTTTCTCGTTTTCGGACCGAGCGAATTTATTCCAGTGAAGGTTGAAAATGAAAAAAGGCACAAATCAGAAACATGGAACTTTCCTTTCGGAATTCGGTGCAGACAGGATCACCAAATCGGAATACTGTATGTTCAGTTGCGGTATTCCGGTTTTATTTTTGGCGCAACTCTTTGAGTTGCAAAGCATCCGGAGGAAGGTGCTCCGAATACTTGCGTCTCAACACCGGTTCGTTCGCTTGATATATCGAATACCCTCCGTAAACAGTAGGTTTTGCAGACAGACCTTGCCCTAATAATCGCTGCAAAATGCAAATGTTCCGCTATGAATCGGAACCAACAATCCGCTGTGAATGGTGAGAAAAAACTGCTGTTCGTGAGAACCACTGCAACAGAACAGAAAATGTAGCGTTTATATATACTGTCACTGAAAAAAAGACAGAAAGTCCTTTCAAAAGCTGTAATGATCTCTAAGTAACCTCAAAAGTTTTCTTAGTAGGCTTAAAAGATCAGGATGATGACAGGAATAAATAAATAGACATAGTATTAACCTTTAAAACCAAATGTCATGAATGAAACAACAAAAGTACCACTGAAATGTTCAAACTGTGAAGAATACCGATTCATCGAATACGAAGTACTACCATTTGTTACACCACAGGTGAAGAAAAGTTCATTTTAAGCACAAAATCAAAAGAGAAAAACGATCAGCGTTCTCATTTCTTTTCCATTTTAGGAACCAGGTATTCATGTTTAGGAGTGATGTTTACAAATTCAACAGCAAATTCCTGTTGGTAAACCACATTATTCACGCTGTAGTGAAATGCCACCCTTTCCCCACACGGTACCACCGGGCCGGGGTTTAGGGCCTTTTTATTAGCTGCTGTTCCACACCTAAGGCCCTTACACGCAGAAAAACTCAGGGTATCCCCATTATAAGCGATGATACTATCAGGCAGCACAGGTGTAAAGCATTGATCTGAAATGTACAGGTTCTTTAGCACAACCGGTTCTTCAGTTTTTATCACAATGGTAAAGTAATGGTAGAAGGTTCTGTTTCCTCCCGGCCGTTCGGCCCCTCCTGAAAAGTAGGACTCAACGCGAGCTTTAATTACCTCAACAAAACCGCTGGTATCCTGCCCCCAACCAGTGATGGGATACAGGAAAAGAAGAAAAAGACATGCCAAGTACCAATTTTTCACAACGGGCAATTTAATTAAAACGTGTATAGCAAATATCAAACCATATTTTTTAAGCACAAAATACACCGGCTAAGCCATAATGGAACTTTCATTAGTACTAATGGAACATTCTTTAATACTAATAGAACTTTCTTTAATACTGGGGAAACATTCTTTAGTGCTAATGGAACATGCATTAATACCAGCGAAACATTCATTAATACCAGCGGAACTTTTTCGAATACTACTGAAAGTTTGGGGGGAACTAATGCTCAACTCATACTGAGTAGTTTTTTGTTACTTTTGGGTAATGCAGGCTGTTGAGAAGATTACCGTTAGTGTAAAGCCCCTGCAACACCGGGGTGGGAAGCAGTTGGGGCTGTATTTCCCTTTTGATAAAGAACTTGGGGCCATTGCTAAAAGCATGGGCTGCCGCTGGAGCCAAACGCACAAATGCTGGTATTTGCCCAATAACCCAGCCAATTTAAAAAAGATTTTTGCTGAATTTAAAAAGGAAGCATGGATAGATGCAAGTGCATTGCCTTTTAAAAGCAAAGAGGAACCGCTTGCTGAAAAAAAGCAAAATTCAAAGCCCAAAGCCCAAAAGGGTGCAAACAAACCGTTCCTGAAGCATATATTAACCTGCTAAAGCGCAGGCGCTACAGCCAGTCAACCATAAGCACTTATACTTCATTATTTAATGCTTTTG
>CAZUDW010000035.1:0-23766 GCA_964619305.1 uncultured Flavobacteriales bacterium | reverse complement strand
GACAGACCCAATTGAATGAGTGACAGACCCAATTACGCGATCGTCAGATACCATTGCAAAGCATATAGAAACAACTACACCACCCAAAATTCAGGTATCGTGCACAGCCGGCCCATGACATCGGTTTCCAATACTCACTGCCGTTCTATGCAGACAAGCAGGTGAGCGGGTATTATTCAGTCCTGCCGGCAACAAAAGTAACCGATGCACTCCTGTCACTATACATCGGGAAGCTGTCTTTTTTTTAAAAAAGCAGGAATAAAGGCGAAATAAGCATATTCCCTTAGGCAGGTTTTATCCGTTTATTCACCTTCGGAGACTTCAGATACAGCAAACAATATGCAGGAACAACTACATCTTTATGACGCGCAATGCATGGGCCTCTTTTGCTGAAACCACTTTTATCATATACATGCCGGATGGGGCATTTTTCAAAAGCACAACAGAGCCGTTATTATCACTTATAGTATGCATTTCCACCAATTTGCCATACACATCATATATCTCGAGAGTGCAATCGGGCTGTTGTCCCTTAAAGGAATATTGCAATGTAGTGCTTCCGGAGAAAGGATTGGGATAAACGGCAATACTTCCAATCTCATTCATTGCCTGTATTCCTCCACAAACATCCACTTCAATATATTGTTGTTTGAAAGCCATGTTTGAACCGGAGATATTGGAAGCAACAAGCGTTACATCATAATAACCGGCAGTGTCATAATGAACTCCCGGGTTCTGGCTGGTTGAAGTTGAAGGATTTCCACCGGGAAATGTCCAACTCCAGCTTGTGGCACCAACGGAATTGTCTGTGAACTGAACCGTGTCTTTTTCGCAGATTATTGTATCGGAAACGCTGAAGTCAACAGTTGGAGCCAGACCCTGGTCTGTAATCCGAAATTTATCAATACCCGCTTCAACCAAATGGCCCGGATTATTATCTGATGCTTCGAAAATAAACCTCATGGTTGAGGTTACGGTAATAAAGGTTGATATCTTGAACGAACTGAACACCCAGGACGAATTGTTCTGAGATGCTGCCGTAACGGTCTCAACAGTAACCATGGTGGAGCCGTTGAAGATTTTAACATTCAGCGAATCGTTAGGATTACCGCTTCCTCCACCATTAAAAAACCAGCGATAATAGCTTAGGTATGGGTCTGTGTATCCACTGAGGTCTATGACAGGTGAGCGAAGAATCGTATATCCGCCATCAACATCGTCATTGCCAACATTCCCTCCCCCGTTGCCGGTAACATAACATTCATTTGAACAATCGTTGGTAACATCATATTCCGGATTGGCTTCCACAGAATTGAATGTTGTACCGAGAGGCTCGCCTTTTTCCCAAACTCCTGCATTGGCATTTCCGGCCACAGTCCAGTTGTTATCGAAAGTAAAATCATCATAAATTCCCGAATCAAGAGGGATGGTAACCGTATTCTGATTTGTGCTGATATACTGATTAGGTATGCAATTGGTAACATAAGTCCATTTACCACCTATAGCTTCATATGTTCCCTGATAAAATGACGAAACATTAAAATTCCCGCCTCCATCTGTAATCAGGTTGAAAGTAAAGTCATTATTTTGAATAAGCACATCTGCTGAAGGTATTCCATTGCTGCTCCAAGATTCGATCACCTGCCCATTCATTGAAAAAGGAACGAGAGGAACCAATTCAACATCAACAACCACTGTATTTCCATTGGTCAATGTAACATTTGTTTCCGTATAGCTTTGATACCCGGCTTTTGAATACTTCACATTGTAAGTGCCGGCATTCACCGTACCTGTGGCGTAATCACCGATAATATTTGTGGCATCTGTTATGTTGGCAGAGATGATCTCAATCGTAGCGTTATTGATGGGATTACCGGAACCGAATTCCGAAACTGTTCCCGTCAGATAGCAACCCCTTGTATAGGTTGGGCCAAGCACAAATAATCCACCTTCTATATCGCTTGCGATGATATTGCCTGAGGGTAGCCAGGGATATACACCCCAGCAACCGTTATATCCATCACCGGCCATGTTGGGAGATGTGTCGAAATTACCTACCTCAATCATATTCTCAGGATGGGCAACATCAACAATGAGAACTCCGTCCCTGTAATAAGATGTTACAACATAATCATTGATAAAATGCGTATTGTGAGGTATCACACCACTACCCGGGTTAGATTGAATCCTGTCAACTTCCGTCACATTGCCCAGATCTGTGACATCATAGGCGGTGATAAAAGCACTGCTTACTTCATCTGTTGTAAAAAGATAATCATTGTTATCGCTGAACCATGAATTATGAGCAAAATTGTTCGTGGTGGCCCAGTTGGTCATGATCACAGGATTTGACTTATTAGAAACATTGATCGCCAATTCCTTTCCAATGTAAATGGCGCTTCCCCAAAGCGTATCTCCGCGGGCAACACCATCGTGCAAATAATATTGGTCAAATACTCCAAGTTCGGTGGGGTTGAGTGGATCATTGGATAAATCAAGCATTATTGCACCTCCGCTGCTATAATCGGAACCAAACACATATAAAACCCCGTTTTCATCAATAAACAGGTTATGAATTGAATTAAAAGGATAATTGTTTCCTGAATAACTCGTAACCGGCAGATTTGTTGAAGCCGGCAAAGGTGACATATCAATGATCATGATCCCACTGCCGGTTTCATTTGAAATATAGGCATAATCTCCCCATGTTTTAATATCTCTCCAGATAGAATTAGGGCCTGTGGTGTAGAACACTTCCGTAGGGTTGGCAGGGTTGGTTACGTCCACTATGGAAACACCCCCGTTATCAACGCCAACAATTGCATACTCATTGTTATTTTCATCAACATAACCCCAGATATCGCTGATATCACTGCTGTGTAATTGTTGGTAATCAATGTGACCGAGTTGGGTTATATTCAATTGGGCTATAACATTCAGGTTGAACGCAAAAAGAGCCAGTAAAGCAGGTATAATTCTGATCATATCTTTTGTTTTATGGTTAAAGGACTTGCAAAATACGATAATTTTAAAAAATATAAATATAATTGCTGATTTTTCTCAGCTGATTATCATATTGCCAAAGTAGCAGAGATCATTTTTTTCTGAAAATCTTATTAAAAAATCCCTTCTTCTTAAAGTTGTTGTGTGCATCCGGATTTTTAAGCTGGTAATCCAGTTCATCACCGTTAGGATACAACATATTCCATATTTCACCCCAGCCGGGAAAACCGCCAATATTCCTGTCGTCAATGTACAGATCGGCCTGCAACTTTCGTGAAGACATATTTTCTCTTGTCTCCTCAGGATAGCTGGCATTCACCGCATAAAATTCCACTCCATTTGCTCTGCAATATTCCACCGCTTCATCCAGCAACACTCCTTCCCTGATCGTCCACAGCAACAATTTGTGCCCTTTTCTTTGCAGTGCTTTGAGTGAATCAAAAGCAAACATCATCTCCTTTCCTATGCGGGGATAAGCGTGTTCTACTATGGTTCCATCAAAATCCACTGCAATAGTCAGTGAGTTACTTGTAATAAATCTTTGTTGATTATCCATATTTTACAAATATGATCTTTTTAAAACATTTAATTCCTCATCCAACTTATAAACAAGTGGTTCGGCATTCTTAAGCATAACATTATAAATACCCTCTCCGTCCAGTTTTTCTACATACATAATGATCGCTTTCAACGAATTGCTGTGACCGACAAGCAACACATTTTTTCCCGATTTTAGTAATGGAATAATTCTTTTTGTATAAAACGTCTGAACCCTTGGGGTGATATCCCGCAGGCTTTCTCCACAGGGAGGAGTGGCATAAAAGCTTTTACGCCACATCTCAATTTTGTCATCTCCATATTTCAATCTCATTTCATCCTTGTTTTTACCTTCCAGCAAACCGAAATTCTTCTCATTTAATGCTTTATTACTTTCCAGTATAATATTCTCACATTTCAATTCAGCCATTATGATATCCCTTGTCTCTTCGGCACGCCTAAGTTCTGATGAAAAAGCTGCATGAATCATTAAACCTTTCATTTTGCGGGCTGCAAATCTTGCTTCTTCCCTGCCTTTTGCAGACAATGGAATATTTTTACTTCCGGTAAATCGGTTCTCTTTATTCCACACCGATTGCCCGTGCCTGATTAGAATCAAAAAAGACATTAATTAATTAATTAATTTACTTAGCTTACGCAAAGATTGTGATAAATTCGTAATATAAATATTAAACCCGATAGATCAGTATCATGATAGCATTCTTACCGGCTAAAATTTATTTTCAAAGTTCTGTCCTTTAGGGTGGTCCATTACGGCTCGTTGGTAATCCCAATCCTGCTACTGCGAGACCCAATTGCAAAACCACAAGATGTCCGCTCATTGAAGACAAATGCCTTTGCCAAATCATCCACTGGAAGGGGAACTACTTAAAAGACAAAACAGCCGGGTAAAGAGTTAACCCAAATGCAAAATGCTGCTTAAAGTTGCGTGACGTCAGTTATTAAGAAAGCATAAAATTAAATACCCTGCTTCAAATATATACCGGATTAAGGAAGCGTTTGTATTATATTTATCAGTTTCTACCTGCCAGTTCCCGTGCATTTTCTATGGCAGCAGCTGTAACTTCTTCTCCGCTGAGCATCCTGGCAATTTCTATGAGGCTTTCCTCCTTATTCAGAGACCTGATCTGTGTTTTTACCGAGGCTGCATTGTTGTCTTTAGAAACATGTAAATGATGGTCACCCATGCCTGCAATCTGTGGTAAATGTGTAATCACAATTAATTGCATGGATGCTGCCATATTTTTCATCAGCGAAGCCACTTTACCTGCTGTTTCTCCTGAAACACCTGAATCTATTTCATCAAAGATGATCGTAGGCAGGGCAGTAAGTTGAGCAACCTGCGATCGAATAGCCAATATCAGGCGGGAGAGCTCACCACCTGAGGCCATTTTATGCACTTCCTCAAGCTGCACTCCTTTATTTGCAGAAAACAGGAAATGAATATCATCCAAACCATATAATCCGGCTTCTTCCCTTTTATCCATCTGTATTTTGAAACCAGCATTCTCAATATTCAAATCTCTTAGTATATCTTTAATCTTTTTTTCAAAAGCCGGGATCATTTGCTTTCGTTGTTTCTGTAACTTCTTTCCTATACTTTCAACTTCAGAATGCATCCCGGCTATCTTTTCTTCCAGGATACGAATTGTCATAGCTGAGTCTTCAAGTACTTTCAGTTTTGTTTCTATCTGCCTCCTCACATCCAGCAGTTCCTGAACAGATTGAACATGATGCTTATGCTCCAGGCTGAATAATTCATCCAGGCGTTCTCTAAGCACATCCTCATCTTCAGGGTTTAACTCTACATCCTGCTGCATAAGTTCAAGTTCAGAGTATATATCTTCCAGTTCCAACAGTGCACTTTCCAGTCTTTCTAATATTTTGCTTCCCTGTTCTGTATAATCCCGCATCTTAGCCAGACTCAAGATCGCCTTCCTTGTTTTTTGCACAGCACCAGTATCATCGTCATCCAAAACCTGTAAGGCTGACGCTATACCATCCAATATGCCTGTTGTATGCTTCAGTTTATTAAGTTTTTCCTTCAACTGCTCTTCTTCGCCTTCTTTGGGAGCAACCGATTCCAATTCATCCAGTTGAAACCGAAGATAATCTGCATCTGAGGAACCTCTCTCCATTACCTGCAATGCATGTAGTTCATTCTTCTTCTTCTGCAATATCCGGTATGCATTCTTATATTCCTCAAAGAGTTTAAGCGAACCCGAATATGCATCCAACACCTTGAAACGAAATGCAGTTGTGTTCAAGGAATGTGTCTCGGCCTGCGAATGAATGTCTGTCAGCATGATACCCAGTTCCTTCAGTATGTTCAAATTCACAGGTGTATCATTTATAAAAGCCCTCGATTTCCCTTTTGGCGTGATCTCTCTTCTCAATATACACTCTTTTTCATAGGTAAGTTCATTGTTTTTAAAAAAAGATTGCATGTTATAAGCTGAAATGTCAAAAACCCCTTCTACAATACACTTCTTATTTTTATCATAGAGCACCCTATTCTCTGCCCGCTGCCCAAGGATGAGGGAAATAGCTCCTACAATTATGGATTTACCGGCACCTGTCTCCCCTGTGATAACGGTCATTCCACTGCCCAAGGAAACATCAAGTTCTTCGATCAGTGCATAATTCTTTATCTGCAACTGTACCAACATGGAACAAAAGAAAGTATAAAAATGCAGATAACGAATATCCGGGCAGGTAAAGTTGATAACAGATCAAGTTACAACATATTAAATTCAATCCACAGGGTAATTGCAGTGTTGCCTTTTTTCTTGATAAAGCTTAATCCTGTTTATATCAAAGTTAAGCCAGATCTTATCTATTTTGAAACCTCCGGTAGTTAATATAACCTTCTCTGATTAAAATCAGGTACAAATCTACTTTGCAATCAAACGATTGTCTTAATTTTACAGTCAAAGAAATGACAAAACAACCTGATATTAAAGAACACGAAAGACAGATGATCCTCCGTGGATACAGGACTTTGCTGAAGGAAAGCCTGTTTTCTAAAAACAAAGCCGACCAGATCATGATCAGGAAGGCATTTGATTTTGCTTTGACTGCCCATCAAAACACAAGAAGAAAATCAGGTGAACCTTATATATTTCATCCCTTATCTGTTGCGCGCATTGTTGCCAAAGAAATTGGTTTGGGAACTACATCCATCGTTTGCTCTTTACTTCATGATGTAGTAGAAGACACCGAGGTATCGCTGGATGATATAGAAATTCTGTTTGGTTTGAAGGTTGCTAAGATCATAGACGGACTGACCAAAATACAGGAAGTATTGGATCAGACACAGTCAATCCAGCTAGAAAATTTCAGGAAAATTTTACTTACCCTTTCAGAGGATGTACGTGTCATACTTATTAAACTGGCGGACCGTCTGCACAATATGCGCACCCTGGATGCAATGACAGATGCTAAAAGAAGGAAAATAGCTTCAGAGACGCTATTCCTTTATGCACCTATGGCACATCGGCTTGGTTTATACCAGATTAAATCTGAGCTTGAAGATCTAAGCCTGAAATACACTGAAGAAGAGATCTTTCTTCAGATCAAACAGAAACTCAAGAAAACACAGGCTGTCCGCACCAGATTTATCAACCGATTTATTAAACCAATCAAAGAGAATCTGGAGAAGCACAAGATTGAATATACCATGCAAAGCAGAAGCAAATCAATCTTTTCTATCTGGAATAAAATGAAGAAGAAAAAAATACCGTTTGAAGAAGTATATGATGTTTTTGCAATTAGGATTATCATTGATTCCAAACCTGAAAATGAAAAAGCAGATTGCTGGAGGGTTTACTCAATTGTAACAGACAGCTATATTCCAAACCCTGACAGGCTGAGGGACTGGATATCCATCCCAAAATCAAATGGGTACGAATCACTGCATACCACTGTAATGAGTCCAAAAGGTAAATGGGTAGAAGTACAAATCAGGACAACAAGGATGAATGAGATTGCTGAAAAAGGTTATGCTGCACACTGGAAATATAAAGAATCTGCGGGCGAAACAGCACTTGATGAGTGGATTGCCAAGATAAGAGATATATTGGAAAACCCCGACACAATAGCCAGAAACTTTATAGATGACTTTAAGCTTAACCTGTTCTCATCGGAAATATTTGTTTTTACTCCTAAAGGAGAATTGCGGACATTGCCTAAAGATGCCACAACGCTTGATTTTGCTTTCGATATCCATACGCATATAGGTGCCCGGTGCATAGGGGCAAAAGTCAACCAAAAACTGGTGCCCCTAAGCTATAAACTGAAAAGCGGTGATCAAATAGAGATTCTTACATCAACCAAACAAAAGCCAAAAGAAGACTGGCTGAAATTTGTGGTAACAGGCAAAGCAAAGTCAAGGATTAAATCTCTGTTAAAAGAAGGTAAAAGGAAGGAAGCAGCAGCAGGGAAAGCCATATTGTTAAAAAAACTGAAACAGTATAAAATCAACAGCGACAATGAGAATATCAACCGCATTTCATCTTATTACAAACTCAAGACAACACAAGAATTATTTTGTAGAGTAGCTCAAGACAAAATTGATCTGAAGAACCTCTCCAAATTCCAAAATACCAAAGGATACATTAAAATTTCAAAACCGAATATCAGAAAATCACTTGAACAAATAGTGAAGAAAGTTCGTGGCAAGGGAGATCTGCTTATCCTGGGAGATAACATGGAAAATATCGATTATAAACTTGCGGCATGTTGCACTCCTATACCAGGAGATCATGTGTTTGGATTTATCACGATAAATGAAGGAATTAAAATTCATCGGGTGAACTGTCCGAATGCAATACAGCTTATGTCAAATTATGCATACAGGATCGTAAAAGCAAGGTGGACAAACCAGGAAATGATTGCTTTCCTGGCAGGAATCAGAATCTCTGGTTCCGATGATGTTGGCATAGTAAATAAGATCACCCGAATTATTTCAGATGAATTGCACGTAAACATGCGTTCAGTAAATTTCGATTCGGAAGATGGTATATTTGAAGGCGTAATCATGGTTTATGTACACGACACAAATCATCTTATTTCTTTAATTAATAAACTGAAACAAGTAAATGGCGTGATAAGTGTCGAAAGAATAGACAATAATTAAAAAGAGAAAGATTTATATTTGTATAGAACACATCACAAATGATTTCTTCTGCCACAATTCAAGCAAAACAGGTTTTTGTATCTTATCTTAAAGAGCATAAACAAAGGAAAACAACCGAACGTTTTGCTATCCTTGATGAGATCTATTCTTCAGAAGATCATTTTGATATTGATTCGCTCTTTGAACGACTCAGGCTACGCAAAAAGAACATCAGTAAAGCGACCATATATAATACAATTGAGTTACTTTTGGCATGCAAGCTAATCATACGACATCAGTTCAGGCAAAATACGGGCGTTTATGAAAAATCACTTGAATATCTTCAACACGATCATCTCGTATGTACCGTTTGTAATAAGGTCATTGAGTTTTGTGATCCAAGGATACAACTGATAAAATCTTCTGCAGGAAAAAAAATTAGATTTGAAGTTTTGAACCATTCATTTAATTTGTACGGTATTTGCAAAGCATGTAATGAAAAATTAAAAAAACAAAAAGATAAAAATGGAGTTTCAGTATGAGATAAACAAGCAACACCCTGTTCCTGTTGTCTATTTAAAAGGCAGATTGCTTAACAACGATGAAGCAGAACAATTGTTGCAAAAAGTGGATGAAACCATAATGCAGTCTGTCACTATCATCATAGACCTTTCAGGTTTAGAGTATATGAACAGCACAGGGCTTGGTCTTTTGATAAAAATACTCACAAAAGCCCGGAATGCCGGTGGAGAAGTCATTATATCATCTGTTCCGGAAACAATAAAACAATTATTGATGATTACAAAGATTAATTCGGTATTCAATGTTGCACAAACGCTGGAAGATGCTTTACAAATAATTGAAACTATCAATAAATCTACATCGCATTGTCAAGATTGATGATCTTATTGGTTTTAGTTCCCTGATTCTAAATGATAAAAAGAAAAATGAAATCTGATGTATTACTAGGCTTGCAATGGGGAGATGAAGGAAAGGGAAAAATTGTAGATGTCCTCTCCCCTTCCTATGATATCATTGCACGATTCCAGGGCGGTCCTAATGCCGGGCATACGCTTAAATTCAATAAAACAAAACACGTCCTTCATATCATTCCATCAGGTATTTTCAGAAAAGGGGTTATTAATCTTGTTGGGAATGGTGTTGTGATTGATCCCATCATCATGATGAAGGAAATCGAAGCACTGAAAGCACACAAACTAAATGTCGAAGAAAGATTATTGATATCAAGAAAGGCACATCTGATTCTTCCTACTCACAGGCTGCTTGATGCTGCATCCGAACAATCAAAAGGTTTGTCAAAAATAGGATCCACACTGAAAGGGATAGGTCCTGCTTATATGGACAAAACGGGGCGCAACGGTTTGAGAATAGGTGATATTGAATCGGATGACTTTCATACACTGTACAGAAACCTGAGAGAAAAACATCTGAGCATCCTGGCACGCTATGATTACACGCTTCCAAACGACACAAATAAAATGGAGGAAGAATGGATGAGTGCTATCAGAGCACTTAAAAAATTCCCATTTATCGACAGTGAGCATTTTATCAATAAGCAGAGATTATCCGGAAAAAAGATCCTTGCTGAAGGCGCACAGGGTTCCTTGCTGGACATCGATTTCGGTTCTTATCCTTTTGTTACTTCTTCCAATACTGTTTGTGCCGGAGCCTGTACAGGACTTGGCATTCCGCCATCAGGAATCGGAGAAGTGTACGGCATATTTAAAGCTTATTGTACACGGGTGGGCAACGGTCCTTTCCCTACCGAGTTATTTGATGAAACGGGTGAACATTTGCAGAATAAAGGCAATGAATTCGGAGCTACAACCGGAAGACCAAGGAGATGTGGTTGGTTAGATCTGCCTGCATTGAAGTACAGTGTCATGCTGAACGGTGTTTCAAAACTTTTTATGATGAAAGCTGATGTTCTATCCGGAATGGATACCATTCGTATTTGCACACATTACATTTATAAAGGTAAGAAAACAAACCAGCTTCCATTTGATATAGCAAATGGAGTCCTCAAACCCATCTATAAAGATTTTAATGGCTGGAAAGATCAGACAATTACCGGTGAACAATTTCCATCAGAACTCTTAGTCTATATCAGGTTTATTGAATCTGAAATCGGGATACCTGTAGCCATTGTTTCCGTAGGACCTGACAGGAGTCAAACAATCATCAGAGATAATTCTCTTATATGATGTAAACTGCAGCATGGGCCGGAATTTCCAAAGATTATTACAAATAGCAGGACTTATCACCTTCTGCCTTTTATATTCATCCCAGGTATTAGGCCAAAAAGCAAAAAAGATCAAAATCCTTAAAGCGAATTCACTCCAGGGAGATGAAAATAAGGGTGTCCGAAAACTTATTGGTGATGTAGGATTTGAACATGAAGGAGTGCAATTGTTCTGTGACAGCGCATATTTATACACAAAAGATAACAGCGTCAATGCTTATGGTCATGTACACATCATGCAGGGTGATTCGATCAATATGTATGGAGATTCCCTGGTTTACAATGGTGATGATCGCATTGCACACCTCAGGCACAACATCACAGTACTCGATAAAAATATGAAACTGACAACAGATTACCTTGATTATGACCGCAACAACAATCTGGCTTATTATTCAGGAGGTGGCTACATAGTGAATGAAAAAGAAAGTACGCACCTTAGCAGTGTTTATGGTTATTACTACCCTAAAACCAAGCATATGCATTATAAAAAAGATGTGGTTCTCACTACTTCTGAATATACTATAAAATCAGATACACTTGTGTACAATACCATATCGGATGTAACCTATTTTATCGGGCCATCAGATATTGTTAGTAAAGAGAATCATATTTATTGTGAAAACGGGTGGTATAACACCAATACCAACCAGGCACAATTCAGCCGAAACGCCAGGATTCAGACCGGTTCTAAAACAGTTACAGCGGATAGCATTTTTTACGACAGAAATAAAGGTATTGGTCAAGCATTTTGTAATGTAAGCATTTCAGATACTATCGATGATGTGCTGATTTATGGTGATTATGCATTGGACAAGGACAGCATTTCTATGGTGACAGATAATGTTATACTGGAACAACTTCTCGACAAAGACACTTTGTATATTCATGCTGATACGTTGCTGGCAGGAAATGACAGCAGCATCAGGATGCTGAGAGCATTTTATCATGTTAAGTTTTATATGAAAGATTTCCAGGGTAAATGTGATTCCCTGGTATATTCCGATAAAGATTCCACCATTAGAATGTATCGTGAACCTGTTCTTTGGTCTGATGAAAACCAGATGACAGCGGATTATATCGAAATATTAAAATCGAATAATCAACTATCAGAAATGTACATGTACCAAAATGCCTTCATCGCTTCTGAGGTTGATTCCACGCGCTTTGACCAGATCAAAGGCAAGGATATGATCAGTCACTTTAAGGATAATAAATTGCATAAAGTGAACGTGAATAAAAATGGCCAAACCATTTATTATGCCCGTGGAGACAGCGGTAAATTCATTGGCATGAATAAAGCTGACTGCCAGGATCTGGTTATCATCATCGACAGCAATGAGATCAGAACCGTTACTTTCCTCAAATCTCCAACTGCCACCCTTTATCCCCTGAGTAAAGTAAACGAACAGGACACTAAACTTGAAGGCTTGCACTGGTTTAACGAAATACGCCCGTTGAATAAAGATGATGTATTCATTTGGGGACCAATTCCCCGACCTGAAGTGAAAGCAATGCCTGAATTTGAACCGCCCAAATTAATCATTCATGACGATACAAATGAAAATGACAAGGAGCCACAAAAACTCATGGAGAAGAAGGATAAACTCAAACCGAAATAAAAGCACAAACATATCATGAATCAATCCCGCTTCTCATAAAGTTGGTTCTACGAAGTTTCTTGTGGGTAAAAACACAATGTTCCGTGATAAAACAATAAAGTTTAAATATCCTATCGTCTAAAGGAGACCACACACAAGCTGTCAAACCACTTACTTTTAATGCCCCGTCTGTCCAACAATTAAAGGTATTGAACAAGCTGCCACTTCCAGCCGCATCATCAAATACCTCGTGCTATTAAAAAAGCAATTTATGCTTATTGAAATGTAGAACAACTGTTTTTAACTACCTGAGGTTCTGATGTCCCGTCCTGAGGAGGAAGTTTAAGTATCTTGAATTCACTGACAGGTATGTGTGAAAGAGGAACATATTCCACATCGGGCAACAAACCATCGTAGGGATTAGCTGAAAACGATAAGGGGTTTACTGCCTCAAGTTCCAGCCCGCCACCGTCATCACACAAATACATACCGTATTTCTGTAACGCGACAGCTATGGTATATTCATAATCGTTTAGCCCCAATGTGTTTAAGTCAAGATTGGGGTTTAGTTGGATCAAAGCCCCTTCCGGTATAGCCATGTCTGTATTTGATGTGCCATCACTTTCAGTTGCAGGTTTCACAGGTCCACCACTTTTAGTATAATCATAGGTAAATACCAGCGCATGCTCTATAGATTGATTTTTAAATTCCCATGGCCACATGATGCCGGCAGCTAGTGCAAAACCCGAACCTCGTGCAGACATCCCTTTTTCAAAAACACCGGTACCATCAAGAGGTAAAGCATTTCCCCATGAGGCATACCAATGACCATAGACCTTTCTGATTTGCCAGAAATCATATTCACAACCATTTATAGTATCAATAATGACCATTTCACCGTCAGTTGAAGGATCGGCAACGGCATAATCAGGAATGGGTACGTTTAAGAGTTTATGTTCTGGTGCCCATGACGCTGTCAATACTACATCGTATTCGGGGGTCGAAGAACCCGAGAAATACACAGTTTCTGAGTACGATTTTAGTGCAATAAAAAATCCTCTTTCATTTGCATCTTTGATCATACTCTCAAGCATTTTATCTGAAGCCGGATCAATTTCAGGATTGGCAGGTATGGGTATATTAAAAGGTGAAGAAGGAGAAAATAAATGTACCTGTGGCAAACTTTTTGGCGGCACGGTCGAATTTTTATCTTTACTGCAAGTAGTAAGACTCAGCAGAATTGCCAGGCCAAAGATCCTGAACAATATATTCGCTCTTTTTCTATTTGAATACATACTTGCTGAATATCAAAACGATAAAGCAAATCCGCCACCGGTGAACAGGTTGCCAATAACAGGATCGTAAAACATGATTCCCTCCGGATAAAACTTTACTTTACTTCCAAAAGTCAGATTAAGACTGCTCCCAAAAATCACCGTTGATTCATCACCAATAAAGCGGTACATGACTTTTGGATTGATAGTTATGCCAAAATTGTTTTTGGGGAAATATGTAAAATATACGGATAAAGGAATATCAGCCACATGAATCTGATCATCATAGCTTGAAGCAAAAAAGGAATAACCAATCCCTGCACTATAGGAAGATATTAGTTTCTTCCCTTTATAATAAAGATGCTTGTAATTGATATTTAATGAATTTGCAGAAATAATTGACTGCAATTCACTCTGTTCAGAAATTCCTCTCCGCAGCATGAGTTGAGTAACAAACTGATTACCTTCTTCATATACATTAGATTCAGCGGGTAACGAATACAACAAATTACCGCTTAGTGTAACATTGGTTTCCCCATCCGCTATAACATCTGCCGTTTGTAGTGATGTGAAAGAGGCACATCCCCCCGACATTAACAACAAAATGGCATATAAAAAAAAACATTGAATACGCATGATTTATATATTAATTTATTGCAAAAAGAAGTGAATCCTGTTAGCATTGTTGTTTTGTATGAAAGCAAAGCTGTTGATCACTTGCCTTCTTTATAAATATAACAGGTGTTTTTAAGCACGGCTTTGGAAATATTGAACTTTTTATCTTCATCAAGTTTATTGAAATCCCTGCTCATTAATCCAAAACCTTCATCATAACCCAGTAAAGCGGTTGCAGAAAAGTTAATGCTTTCCATTGCCAACTCCCTTAAGTGTACGCAACCCTCGCTCCCTCCTATTCTTTGAGAAATTTGTTTTGTGATGCCCCTTTCAATCTTCAATCCAAGCAGTTGTTTGGCCTTTTTGGCTACAAAAGGACACTCGGTATGTGGGTGACTGTTGAACTCACTTTTAGCATAAACTATCGTCTTACTCCCTGGATCGATGTGAATATTCAGGCGGATCAGATGATAAGGATCAAGGAAAGTAGCTTCCAGCATTAAATTACCATTCTCCAACTCAAAGGCTTCTATGCCAATGTCCCTTTTTGACACCAAATGTTTTATTGCAACACCTGTTGTTTCCGGGTGATTGTTTTCAATATTTTTTTCATTCATATTCCTTTATTTTCACTACAATCCAAAGATATTATAAAATAGATAAAAGAATACCGAACAATTTTGTGATTATCGCACAATAAGCAGAGATTAACACACGTTAAAGAACTTAACGCACATTTTTTTGATAGAATTGTGCGCTTGGGAAATTGAAAAGCCTTTTAATCGTTATTTACGATATCCAACTTTAAGCAATTGTTTCTGTTGGTTGGTTCTATTCCTATGACGGGATTTTAGAAATTCGGGCTAAGGGTATATTTCTGATAGAAATCATTGATAATATTCACTGCATCATCAGCTGTATCTACCACTGTAAAGTGATTAAAATCCTCGGTGCTGATATTTTTTTCTTCCAAAAGCACGTTTTTCAGCCATTCTATTAAGCCGTTCCAATATGATGTGCCAACCATAACGATTGGAAAGCTGCCTATTTTTTTTGTCTGGATCAGCGTGATGGCTTCGTATAATTCATCCAATGTGCCAAAACCGCCCGGCAATACAACAAAACCCTGGGCATATTTAATGAACATCAATTTACGCACAAAGAAATATTCAAAGTCTAATAACTTATCCTGGTCAATGTATGCATTGGCATGCTGTTCATGTGGAAGTTCAATGTTCAAACCAACAGATTTGCCTCCTCCTCGTTTAGCGCCTTTATTGGCTGCTTCCATAATACCCGGTCCGCCTCCGGTGATCACTCCATATCCATCCTGTGTGAGTTTATAGGCAATTTCTTCTGCGAGTTGATAATAAGGATTATCCGGCCTGGTCCTAGCAGATCCGAATATGGATACACAGGGGCCTATTTTGCTGAGTTTGGAAAATCCCTCCACAAATTCTGCCATCACTTTAAATATCTGCCATGAATCTTCAGATTTAATTTCACTCCATGTTTTATCTTCAAATGCTTTTTTGATCTTATCTTCTGAGTTCATAATGTTGTTTTTTTAACCAAGCAAATGTAATTGATCTGAAATACAATAATCTCAAAACAAGCAATGATGTTAAATCTAATTATTATTGTGGGTTTATTTCAGCTGTGATACTCAAGATTTTTGGCTTAGTGCTTCCATTGGAGTCCACAACAATATTTTTAACTTGTTTTCCTTTAATGCCGGTCGTGTTAAATGTGACGATTATTTCACCTTCTTGTCCAGGCCTCAAATGCTGCTTAGGATAAGATGCAGATACACACTCACAATCAGATTCAACCGAATTAATGATCAAGTCCTTTTTGCCGGTATTTCTGAATTTAAACTCCTGCACAAGACTATCGCCTTCAGGCACTTGTCCAAAATCACTTATTTCTTTTATGAAACTGATTTCGGCAAAAATACTGTCCTTAAATGCCTGCTGAACTGAAATAATCTCAATCTTTCGTTCCAGTGCCGCTTTTTTACTATAAACAGAGTTCTTCTGGTCATTAGGATTATCACTTACGCTGTTCTCTGCTGTATATTCTCCAAAAGGAATTTTGACAAAACTCAGACTTCCCCCGTCCTCAGACATGTTCCTGATATAAGGTTGATAAACGCCTTCATCAAATGTTAAGAGGTAATTGATCATGCTTGAAATTCTACGGTAAGTCAGGTTTACATTATAATCTGTTTTTGCAAGTGGGCTTGCATATCCTTTAACAGTAATTTCAATTTTCTGCCCTTTTTGCAACTCTTTAATAAGCAGTTCTGTGAATAATTCTAGGTCATCAACACCTTTATCAACATACCCGGAAAAGAAATCTTCAATATCTCTTACTGCCTGCATTTGCTCCTCCCCTGTCAAACCACCGGAGTATTCCTTTTTATATTTATCTGTCAGTGCCGTATATTTTTCATACGATTCGAGGTAAGTTTCAGTAACCACGGTATCCCATGATTTTGGACCAGGTTCATCGTTATGAAAATACAATGTAACAGGCAAATATTTATTCAATTCTTCAAGTGTGATATAATCCGGTTTGGGTTCCTTTGGATTGTGGGCAACGTAAATATCATTACAACAGCTAGCGTTTTTATTGGTTATTGATCCCGGGCGATTTGAAACGAAAAAAGCAGATTCTCTCTCATGCAACGGAGTGTAATAATAATCATTAAAACTGCTGTTAATCCCTGACCCTAGGTTATCTGGAGTTTGTTTAGGTTTTAATCCCCCTGCAACTTTAAAAATATCAAAACCACCAAGGCCGTAAAACCATTTTGAACTGAAATATAATGCTTTTTCTTTTTCATCATAATAGGGAGCTATCTCGTCTTCTATTGAATTAATCTTTCTCCCCATATTTCTGGGCTTGCTATATACCTGCCCGTTATTTTTAACAACGGAGTAATAAATATCCATTTTCCCTTTACCTCTTGGGCGGTTAGATGTAAAAAATAAGACCTCTTTTCCATCAACATTAGCTAACATCGGTTGCGTGGTTGTGTATCCTTCCAGATTAATTTCGGGTACAGGAACAGGTTCTGTCCATTTACCGGACTCCTTCTGTGTATAGTACACAGTACAGTTCATATAACCAGAACATCTTGAGAAATAAAATCTGTTCCTGTCTTTGGAAAAGCACCCGTTGGCAGAATGAAAATCCTCGCTGTTCAGTGGAAGATCTTCCACAAGCCCTGCAGTTTTCCATATACTATCTTTATATTCTGCTTTATAAATTCTGATTACATAATTGTCATCTTTAACTGTGTTGCCCGGTCCTTTCTTTTCCGGCACAAGAGAAGAGTAATAAATTACAGAATCATTGATTACCACCGGGCTGAATTCAGAATTGTAAGTATTGATCTGTTTGCCGGCATTTTCAATGATCACTTTTGCAGTATCCAACGAGAATCTTTTTGCAAAAGCACATGATTTGATTTCTTGTTTAGCCATCCTGGAGAAATATGGTAGCCTTTTATAATCCTTGTAAAACTTTTTGAAATTCACTCTTGCTTCATCATACAAACCAAGAGACTTTTGCATATCTGCCAGCCAAAACTGAGCCGGCAAAGCTTCACTGAACTGATCTTCTTTAATTACTCGCTTATATGCCTTTATCGCCCCCTGATAATCATGCATTAAGCGCAAACACTCAGCATGTTTAAAAAGCAATTTCACACCAGCAGAATCCAGTTCGATGGCTTTATTGTAGTATTTTTCAGCGCCAATATAATCGAATTCCTCATACGATTTATCCCCGTATCTCTCCCATTGCTTCTGCGTTTGACCATAAGCAAGCAGAGCATACATCCAAATAATTACAGTAAATTCTATTTGTTTACTGCTCATTACTGTTGTGCTATATAAAATCTGGACATTGAATATATTTTAATCTTTTAGGCATCGGGCTGCCAAGGATATAAATGAGAGAAAGTTCCAGACCACCCTGCCCATTGCTGGCAGGCACAAGTCCTGAATAGTTTATGTCGTAACTGATACCTGCTTTCCATTTGTTATAGTCCATTCCGGCTGTTATGTACCCTGCATCCTTTGTTCTTGTCCATATTCCGAAATAAATGGCTGTTCTTTTTAATTGTGAGTCTTCCAGAATATATTTCCCTAAAGTACCAATATCAAATTCGATATATTTCCCTTGTTGCTGATACAAATAACCTGGCAATATATCAATCTTTTTTGTTACCTTGATCTGACCAAGTGCATAAAAACTGAGACGCCTGTCCAGTACAATTTCATTATTTTCAAAAAAACTCTGAGCCGGTTTTGTAATATTAAAAATACTCACGCCTGCTACTACATTGGTTCTTTTTGTAATATCATATTTCCATGCTGCTCCAATATTTACATTCGGATATACAGAGCCGTTATTTGCAAAACTTTCTGAAACCGGGGTGTTTTCCCATTGGTAACCATTGTATTGTTCATCAAATGTTAGTGCTGTATAGTCTATTTTTCTTTGTGTAATCCCTGACTGTATACCGGCTGATAATGTTTGTGTAGAATCCTGGTTCAGTTTTAAAAGATACGATAATGCAAGGTTAATTTGAGTGGTTCCAAACCTGGAATCACCGGCAATATCACTATAGACAGATAATGCAGCACCAATATTCTTCAAACGAAGTACATTATGAGCATCTACAGAAAAACCGAACGTCTGATATGGTTTTGTTACTGAAGCCCACTGTCTTCTTTCGTTTCCGACAAAACGATATCCCCCGTTGAAAAGCCCTGCTTCAGCCGGATTGAGATTCATGGGTGATGCGTAAAACTGGGAAAAATGCATGTCCTGTGCACAGCCGATACAGACTATAAGTAATCCTATATATAATGATATGATATGTTTCAAAAGTCTAACGAATTAATGTTACATTTCCTTTTTCAAAATACTCCTCATTATTAACACAACCTACCTTCAGATAATATACAAAAACAGCAGGATCGGATTTTTCACCTTTAAAAGTACCATCCCATCCTTGTTTCTGATCCTTGGTTTCAAATACCATCTCCCCCCAACGATCGTAAACAGCAAAGTATAAATCATTGATATAATTCCCTCTGACCCGAAGAAGATCATTCTTTCCGTCATCATTAGGGGTGAAAGCATTAGGTACAAAGATATCAGGTTTGCCGCAAATAATTTCAATTACTACCACACGAACTGTGTCAACATAAAAACAATTCGGATTGCTAGGGTCCGTAACAGTTACATAATACTCTGTAGTTTCTTGAGGACTTGCAATAGGATTAGCACTATTCGGATCATTTAAACCTTCTGCCGGTTCCCATTGATATGAATAATTCTGATTAGGATAGGCATGAAGAACAGTGCTTGATCCTAGATATATTGTATCCTCATCTGATGTGGCATATACCGTATTATCCTTTAACTGGGACACCGTAACAGTAATAGTATCTTCTTTTGTACATCCAAGTGAACTTGTAACAATTACCCAATACTGAGATGTGTTTTCAGGTGAAACAGTAATGGCGCTGGAATCAGTAGTGCCAATAATCAATGAAGCAGGAAACCACTGGAACGTCAATGAGTCGCCCTGTACTGTAGAAAACGCATGCAACTGTATGGTGTCTCCGTAACATATCCATTGGTCAGAATCTGCCTGGATGCTATAATCACTAATTTCTATCAATAAACTATCAATCACTTCACAACCATATTGATTTATACCCATTATATAAAAATAATTCTGTGCATATAGCAGAGTTGATGGATTCACAACCATTGAACTATCAAGAACAGAAGTGTTTAATGTATCTCCAAATGAGTTATCTGAGGACCATATGAAATTTGTCGCTGTTCCGTTTGAATTACTATTAATATAAAATGGTTGCGAATTACTACAGACCACCGTATCATTACCAGCGAAAATTTCAACAGAATATACAAAAATATTTTGTATAAATGTGTCAACACAAATGCCATTTGAAACAAGCAGCGTATATGTGATATCAGAATCAGGAAATGCAATAGGATTGGAAATGGTATCGCTTGAAAGCCATGTAGAAGGAGTCCATTGATAGTTTAGTGAGTCCACGTTGGAAATCCCTACAGGCACAGAATCTCCCGGGCAAACATTTTCATCCGCAAGATAATAAGTGCTATCTCCTATTATAGTGATCGTTTGCACAGTAGTATCTGCAAGATTACAGGTCGAAGTATCGGTAATAATCAATGTGATTGTGTAAGTACCTGTATTTGCATATGTGTGAGTTGGATTGGCTAAAGCTGAAGAATCCCCATCCCCAAAATACCAGTGATATTCTGTATAACCCTGTGTTAAGCTGTTATCATAAAAAGGGATTACATATTGTTCACATCCAAAAGGAGGAATAATGAAATCGGCAGTAATAATTGGTAAATTAAAATCAAACTTAAAAACAGCCAGATTGCAAGAACTATTGTTCACATCTGATACGGGACCCGGGTTGGGAGCATAAGTCGGAAAATCTGAATAATAACCACAACCGGCACAAACAGCTTCATATATTTTACCTTTTCTGTCGAATCTTGATGTTCCTCCATCAACATGTTCATGACTTACAGGTCCACCCATATAAGATCCATAAACAATATTGGATGCATCATCTTCTAAAACCATAAGATAAAAATCGCTGCCATCTGTGGTTGATTGGTAAGCATCAAACGTAATATCCATACCATTGGTCCATCCTGCATTATTATTTAAAAAGCTAAGGTTATTTACAGAGCCACCCCATCCTGATAAGTAGATTTTATTACAAAGATCGACAAGAAAGGCTGTTGGAGAAATATTTGGTTGCCCTGAGCCGGAACCAAATACTGTTGACCATATCAGCGAATCCAGCGTTGGTGTTATTTTACTGATGAACTGACCGCTCGTTGGCGAACTATAAGCCGCATTATAAATAAATGTTGAATCCGTAACTTCAGTTTGCCCCAACAGGTAAACATTGTTATATCTGTCCAACTCAACAAAATAAACCTGATCATATTTATCAGAACCCCAGTAGGATGATTGCTGAATAGCACTGCCATCCTGACTGATATGCGTGATAAAACCATCCGAACGTACACCAGTGAAAACAGTATCTAAAACAGATGTACTACTGACAAAAAAAGAATCCGAAGTGGTTCCTCCTGCCACATAAATGTCATTATTGCCATCAACAGCAATAGAATAAATAGCATCATCCCCATCAGCCCCAAGGAAAGAACTCCATGTTATAGCACTTAAATCGTTTGGTAGTTTTATAATGCAACCTTCAAGATTTCCTCCTCCATAAACCTGTTGAAATACATTTCCGATAATAGGGAAATCTGTAGATCTGGTACATGTTGCAATGTAAACATTAGAACCCTGTAGCATTACTTCTCCTCTAACTTCATCAGCATAATTATAGCGTAATGGGCCCGCATTATTCACATTGTTTCCGGTATTATTTATACCATCATTGCCTGATCCTCCAATATATGTGCTGGCTAATAACTGCTCGCCACTTGCATTAAGTCTTGAAACAAATATGTCCGTACCATTATTATAATTTATCCCTAATCCATTGGCAAGATTCAATGCAGTACCCCCGTTAAACGAAGTGTCATAAGCATTGACAGTAACAGGGAAATCCAAGGAACTGGTAGTGCCAAAAACAAAAAGTTCATCATCATTATTAACGATTAAGCTGTGAGGTAATTCGTCATTATGTCCTCCAAGGTAGGTTGACCATTTCATCACCGTTCCTGTTGTATCAAATTTTGAAAGCGCTACATCCACCGTATTGCCGGATTGTGAACCACTAAAATTTTCCATATACGCACCTGTTGTTGTTGGATAACCTTGTCCAAAAGCTGAACTACCGGAATATAAAAAACCATATTTATCAAAAGCTGCAGTATATCCGAAATTATTCGCATAAGAGCCGGTGAATGTTGAAAAAATAAGTGTAGGATCTATTATCAGTTCTTGATTTTTATCATATCCATCAGGAAAATAAAAAGTCACTTTTGTCCCTTTTAATTTGTATTCACAAGGAACATTTTTTTTCTTTCCGTCAATCACCTGAAATGCAACAGGCCGTTGCTCAATGATTGTTCCCAGTGAGGTTAGCTCTATTAATATACCGTCATCTCCGGTTTCTATTCCATCTAATCCTTCATATTTAATTTTTATGATAGAAGGATCATGTTCGGGTTCAATAATAAAATCGTACTTCAAATTACCCTTTTCTGAATAAATATCCATAGATATTCCATCATAGATATTGTTATAACGAATATGTCCATAAGCATGTATGCCCGACACCCACTTCGAATGATCATTACCAAGAAAATAATTGTAGTATTCCAGAGAAGGAAGCGAAGATGAACAGTTCAGGTTATCATTTGCATTGACAAATTTCATGCGATATGCATGTTTTTTCATGGTTAAGTCATTTAGAGAAATAACCGTGTCCCCTGCATGGAGTCTTTCCAAAAATCCCCTGTCAAACAGATCAAATGTAATCGCATTATTTTCTAAAAAGACTGTCCCTGCTTTAATATCTGCTCTATAATTGATGTTCTTTTTCCATTGTCCATAATTAGGAATATATTTAATATGAGGTTCATTTGCTTGCAGGTTACTTACCGCGAATATTAACCCCCAGGTAATTATTAAGGCAATTATATATGAATAAAATATACGCACAATAGCTAATCTCAAATAATGCCTAAAATTAAAAAAAAATGCTTAGTAATATATCTAGATAATTATTCTCACAGACGCATTCTTACAAGCTGCAGTTGCATTTAAAATAAAAGGGGGCATGCCCCCTTTATTATCAATTTTACATTTCATTAATAAATAAAAAATGATATTTTCAAACCATCCTGAAATATACTCACCATTTGTTTTCCACGCGCAGAATCAGTTATTTCTATTATGTTGTTCTTTTGGTTATTCCTCAATGATTCAACCACAGCATCAACCTGAATGTTTTTACTTTTTCCAATCAATGAAATATTACGCGATTCTCCGCTTCCATTTATTTTAATGATATATGTTCCAGAATTCACAGTTTGATCAGCAATTCCGGCATCGATCTCTTCTCCGCCAATCTGCATATCTCCAATGAACGTTATTTCAAAATGTCCGGTACCGTTCTTTTCAGAAATATACTTTCCCGTAATGTTGCCATCTGATTGATTATTGCAAAACCCGGTAGTATTTAATCCTGCCACGAATAATGAGCCAATTAACAACAATTTAAAGTTTTTCATAAGTTATTATTTTAAAGTTTATAAGAA
>CAZUDW010000034.1:9696-24248 GCA_964619305.1 uncultured Flavobacteriales bacterium | reverse complement strand
AAAGGTACTCCGGGGATAACAGGCTGATCTCCCCCAAGAGCTCATATCGACGGGGGGGTTTGGCACCTCGATGTCGGCTCGTCACATCCTGGGGCTGGAGAAGGTCCCAAGGGTTGGGCTGTTCGCCCATTAAAGTGGCACGCGAGCTGGGTTCAGAACGTCGCGAGACAGTTCGGTCCCTATCTGTTGTGGGCGTTAGAAGCTTGAGAGGATCTGATTTTAGTACGAGAGGACCGAATTGGACGAACCTCTAGTGTACCTGTTGTAGCGCCAGCTGCACCGCAGGGTAGCTATGTTCGGAAGAGATAAGCGCTGAAAGCATCTAAGCGCGAAACTCACCTCAAGATGAGGCTTCTTTAAAGGGTCGTTATAGACTATGACGTTGATAGGCTGCAGGTGTAAAGACAGTAATGTCAAAGCCGAGCAGTACTAATTACCCATATACTTATGTAGTTAATTTTGTAAATTCTACAAATGTTCTTTTTTCTTTCAATGTGTCAGATATTTAAGTTTTACGGTGACTATTGCGGTGGGGATCACCTCTTCCCATTCCGAACAGAGAAGTTAAGCCCACCAGCGCAGATGGTACTAGGGTGAAACCTGGGAGAGTATGTCGTTGCCGTTCTTCACAAAACCCCGGATATCCGGGGTTTTGTTTTTATAAAGATGTAGTTTTGTTTTATTTCTATGAAAATTGAAATTAAACCAATTGTAATTGCTTTTTTTCTCATCCAAAATGTTGGATACTCAGAAAACAAAGATACTTCCCAAACAGCATTTAAGCCTTCATTTTTATTTTATTCACTATCTAATGAATTAAATTATATTCATGCATGGAACTTGTTAGACACAACTTTAAATTCTTTTCATTATCATCATTATCTTGAAAGTCCGATGTTAAGTTTGGGGCATGTTATTTCGCCAAAACATTCGTTATTTTTTGATTTTAAACCTCAAAACAACTCGGTTGATTTATTGTATGAAATAAGTTCAATGTTATATAAGAACATTGATGTTAAGTATTATAAAGCGAGAATACCATTAACGGAGGTGTTTTTTGAAAATGGTTCTAATGGAGAGCAAGGTATTGAATTGTTGCATACTCAAAATATTAACAAAAACTGGAATATTGCAGGTAAATTGAATTTGAATGGAGAGCAAGGTAGCTATGCCAGGCAAAATTCTTCACGAACATCATTACTAATACAAACTGATTATTATCCTGAGAAATCAGCATATGGATTCAATTTTAATGCTATATACAATACAATAAAATTAGAAGAAAATGGGGGAATTTATAATGACTCTTTGTTTATTTTAGATACTTTGATTAAAAAAATATTGATACCTGTTTCTTTAAATAATGCAACGAATAATCTTATGACATCTTATTTAAATTTCTTTCATTATTTTAATGTTGGTAAGAGATATCTGTTTAATGATAATGATTCAATATTTGCTTATAAATTCAGAGTTGGACATAAGTTTGCAATAGAAAATAATAGTTTAAGATTCAGGGATGTTCTAGATACATCTATAACTTCATCAGCTGATTCTGTGTTTTTTAAGCAGTTTTTTCCAATTGATTCTTTAACAGAAATTTATGACTCGATACATTATTCAATTATCACTAATAAGATTTTTTTTACATCTTTTTCTGGGAATATGCTTAATTCAGTGAATAATTCAAAGAGATTTCATTTTTTAGCAGGAATCACCCATGAACTATATAATTATCATCAAGCCTCTTTTGATACTGTTTTCGACAAGGTATTTGGTGAGATTTATTTTAACTGGAATTTTTCTAATGAAAATAAGATTGCGATTAATGCAAAACATGGTATTTATGGATATGCCAGAAATGATTTGTTTCTAAACCCGTCTTTATATTATAAATTTAAGAAATCTGGGACGGATGTGCAGTTGAGTTATTATATCGATAAGTCGTATCCTTCAGTTGATAAAATAATGTTTCATTCTGATTGGATAAATTGGAATAACAGCTTTGAAGATATTTATTCTACAGCTACTAGTATTTTAATAAATAATCAAAAAAGGAGGATGGAGTTATTTGCTAATTATTATTCAATAAAGAATTTGATATATTTTAATTCAAAAGCATTTCCTGAACAAGAAAATAAAACAATTAATGTAGTAAAAGTTGGCATGAGAAAGTCTTGGAGTTGGTCTAAGTGGCACTTAAACACAGAAACAGTTTATCAAAAGTCTTCCGATCCAACTATATTAAGTATTCCCGAAATTGTAACATTTAATTCTTTTTATTTTGAAAGTCCTATGATTCACAATGCTATTTTTTCAAGGATTGGTATTGATGTTTTATATTTTACTAGTTATTATGCTGATTCATGGATGCCGGTTATCAGGCATTTTTATCTCCAAAAAAGTAAGGAAGTTGGTAATTATCCTTATGCAGGTTTATTACTAGCCGTACAAATTAAACATGCCAGAATATTTTTCAGGGCAAATCATCTTTATGCAGGGTTGCTTGGTAATGACTATTTTGCAATACCTCATTATCCTATGCCTGGCAGGACATTCCAGTTTGGTATAAATTGGAGGTTTTATGATTAAAGTTGTTTATTATATTGTCGACCACCAGATTAGTTTAACCACGAATACTCTAATTGAAAGATTTGCATCGTAGTTGTCTGTATAAACCAAATACAAATCAATTATAGGTTAAGCCTCCACTGAAATCTTGAATTGATGTTGAAATTGTCAATTTGAGTGTTGTATTGTAGAAATATTGTAAAGGACAAAGCCTTTGTAAAAGATAACCCAATTTTATGGCTTATTAAGGATAATGAAGAGTATCCATATTGGGAATCTTATTTCATTTTGTTCCAGGTTAAGCGAAAAAATACCCTAAGGATGTTTTCTTATCGTTACTGTTCAATTAATATTAAATAGTTTTTCATCCTAAAATCCACCATACTTAGCAATAAGCTTATAGTTGATTTTTTGCGTTTGTTTGACTGAAACTTTCTTTGGGAATATTTTTCATGGTGATCAGATTTTTTACGGAGACTTTTTAAATCTCGGGTAGATTAGCGCGGTTCGTATTGACTCCATCGTGGCTCATATTCCCTCTATTACGGTTCGTTGTCCGTCCACTAAGGCTCACAGATAGGAATCCACTGCACGGTAGGAGTTCACCGGCCAACTTCGTGATGGATCCCGATTCTGTAACTGCGAGATGTTTGTTCATTGACGGCAAATGTCTTTGCCAAATCACCTGCAGGAAGGGTAACTACTCACAAGGCAAAAGGCAAAAGAGAAAATGCAAAACAGCAGGGTGAAGAGTTAACACAACTTGCAAAATACCAGTAAAAGTTGCGTAACGTCAGTTATTAAGATTTTTCCAAAATATTTGTTTAGTGTATTTGGAAAGAATCATAAATATGCATAAATATTGATTCCGGAATAGACAAAAAGACTAAAATAACAGACAGAATTTATGTTTTTTGCTTTTTCTTTCTTGCAGCCGGAAAAAGGACATTGTTTAAAATAAGCCTATATCCCGATGAATTAGGATGTAAATTCAAATCAGTGGGAGGATCTCCAACCAAATGTTGATAATCTTCAGGATCATGTCCTCCATAAAATGTCCATTGTCCTTTACCAAATTCACCATGAATATATTTAGCAGATTTCAATGATTTGTTTTGCCCCATGATCAACACTTCGGGTTTGATGTATTTTTCATTGAATGCGGTGGTTTGTCCCATAAATCCCTTTATGATTGAGGTGTGGTTCTGACAAAGCATTGTAGGGACAGGGTCCCATTTGGCAGAAAAATCAAATAAAGTAAACATGTCTAAGTTCTGCGGTGTTTTGTTGTGCAATACAGTAGCATCAATGCTTGAGAATTCGTATTCCTGCGGGCTCTTACTTAATTGGAAATCAGTAAAGGCAAATGTTTTAGAGAAATCAAGTTTTTCTTGTGCTTTTGGATCAGCCGGATCATCATCAAACATATTTTCACATATGTCTATTCCATCAGCTGCTAATGCGATATCGAATGCATCAGTACCTGAACACATAGCGAAAAGGAATCCTCCTCCTGCAACAAAGTTTTTAATATTTAGTGCGACATTAAGCTTAAGTTCAGATACTTTATTAAAACCAAGACGTGAAGCTGTTTCCTCAAATTCCGAGACTTGTTTCCTGTACCAGGTTGCATTATGGTATGCATACCAGAATTTACCATACTGTCCTGTAAAATCTTCATGGTGCAAATGCAACCAATCATAAAGTGGCAATTTCCCTTGAATAACTTCGTCATCATATATGACATCATAAGGTATTTCAGCATAAGTCAGCACCAGCATTACGGCATCATCCCAAGGTTGATAGGTTTTGGGGGCATAGACTGCAATTTTAGGTGGTTTCTCTAACTTAACGACATCCATATTTGCCTCAGGATTTGAAATATCAAGCAATATAGCCGTTGATCTGGCATCAGGGATTATTTCATATGATACAGAGCGAATTAAGCACTCGTCTTCGATATTTTTTAAATATTTAATCATAAAACTTCCCCCTCTGTAATTTAAAAGCCAATCAACTTCAATCTGTTGCTCCAGTGTCCAATAAGCGATACCATATGCCTTGAGGTGATTTTTTTGTGTGTTATCCATCGGTATAAGCAGATAAGAAGCCAATGATGGTAGAGGGAAAAGCAATAGAAAAATTATATACTTCCAAGATAAAGCGGGAGAGCTATAAATCGTCATCAGAGATATCATCCATTTTTGAAGGTATGATGACACTATTCTGATTTTTAGATTCCAGAAATTCATCTGGATTGGTATTTCTGAATGTTGAATCTTCAAGATCAACAAATTTAGCGAAATTTTTAATGAACTGAAGGCGCACTTTTCCGAGAGCACCATTTCTGTGCTTTTTTATATCTATTTCTGCTTGCCCTTCACTACTTGTACCATCCTCCCATTGGTAGATTTCATATTGCTCAGGACGATAAATAAAGCCAACAACATCAGCATCTTGTTCTATGGCTCCGGATTCCCTTAAATGAGAAAGCTGAGGTCGTTTTGTCCCTCCCGAAACTTCTACTGATCGGTTAAGTTGCGACAGAGCTATTACCGGCACATCCAATTCTTTTGCAATTGTTTTTAATGAACGTGAAATTGTGCTGATTTCTTGTTCCCTGTTGGAATTTTTATCATTATTGGCAGTCATTAGCTGCAAGTAGTCAATTATTATCAGTTGAATGTCGTGTTGTGATTTTAACCGTCTGCATTTTGCACGTAGTTCAAAAATTGAAAGGGCAGACGTATCATCTATGAAAATCGGAGCTTCCGTTATATTGGCAATTTTCTCATGCAATTGAGCCCATTCGTATTCTGCCAATTCTCCATTTCTGAGTTTTTGGGAATTAATTTCGGCTTCACTTGACATCATTCTTGTAACCAATTGTCTTGAACTCATTTCCAGTGAAAAAAACGCAACCGGTTTTTTAAAATCAACAGCAATATTCCTTGCGCACGATAATACAAATGCTGTTTTACCCATACTTGGTCTTGCAGCTATGATAATGAGATCGGATTTCTGGAAACCACCTGTGATTTTATCCAGTTTAGCAAAACCAGAAGGAATACCGCTAAAAATATCCTCCTTTTTTGCCAACTCTGCAATAAGATCAATAGATTCGTTAATCAATAAACTCATTGAAACATAATTCCTACGTATGTGACCTTCTGTGATTTTAAACAATTCTTTTTCAACATTGTCCAGTAAATCAAAAACATCAGTAGTATCATCAAAAGCGTTATGAATTGTGTCAGAGGAGATATTTATTAATTCTCTAAGGATATATTTTTGAGAAATGATTCTGGAATGGAATTCAACATTTGCAGAAGAAGCAATACGATTTGTAAGTTGTGAAATATAATATGGGCCTCCAACAAAATCCAGATCACCACGTTTCTTTAATTCTTCAGTAACTGTGAGAATATCAATAGGTTTTGAATCGTTATATAATTGGTAAATGGCACTATATATTTTTTTATGTTCATCTTTATAAAAGCTCTCAGGAGACAAAATATCAATGGCAGCGGTTACGGCTTCCTTTTCAAGCATCATAGCACCCAACACAGATTCTTCTAAATCTATTGCCTGAGGAGGAAGTTTGCCAGTATCAGTTTGCGACAATGCTAAATTTCCTCTCATTTTCCTAAGTGTTGATTTTTTAGTATTTTGCTTTTTTATTTCATTCATCAGGGAACAAAAATATGCAGAAGAATGCATTGGATTTCAGAAATTGGTAGTTTGTTACAAACAATATACTTGTGATAAATTATTTGCTATATAGTTGTCATATTGGACGATATTTGTTTTTCAAAAGTTATAAAATGAGATTATTAACAGAATGTGTATTAATTTAGTTTTTTAGTAATAATTTAAAATGATTAACAGGATATTGATATTCATATTGCTTTTCATTTGCATTCTGTATGCATGTAAAAAAGATGAAGACATTACTCCCCCTGAGATCACTGTAAGCTCACCTTCAGAAAATTCAAAATTTGATGTATTTGAGACCATTTCTGTTCAAGCAACTATTATTGATAATAAGAACATTGACTTTGTGAGCATTAAAATGGTAGATCAAAATCTGGTTCCTGTTTTACCTACAATCACGCTTGAAGTGGAAGGTAAAGAATATCATTTAACCCATAGTTATATAATTGATGATATTCATTTGTCCGAAAGCATTTATTATTTACAGGTCAAAGCATCAGATGGTGTGAATGAAGCAAGCCAGTTTGTTAAACTGAATATTGGAGAAGTTCCATTGGCCCGAACAGGAATTATCCTGGTGTCAACTCCCAGCGGTAATAATGTCAAAATATCAGTTATGGATGAAAGTAATACTATCTCTGATAGAATAAATATTATGGCTGATTATGCTGGTTCGGCTGTTAGTTCTTATTATCAATACATTGGTGTTTTACCTTATATATCCGGAGATTTTACAGCATATGATATAAGCAATGGAAGTAATCTGTGGACGGTTTCAACACCTGGTTACTTTGAAGGTCTTGGCTTTTCTGAAGAAGTGATATATATCTGCTATCATTCAGAACAAATATTGGGTTTTAATCACAGTGGAGGCCAGGTATTCAGTGCTTACTCTTATGAAAACTGGTATCCGGAGAAGTGTTTTTTTCATGATAATATGTTATTGGTCCAGGAGAAATTTATAAGCTCATCAACCAGAAAATTATCTGCTTATTATAAGGCAACCGGGGAAAACAGCAATAAAGGCTTTACTATGCTTTTTGATATTGTCGCAACAGAGGATAAAGATCAGGATAATGTATTCCTGTTTGTAAATGAAGGTGGGCAGGGTAGAATATTATTAATGGAAACAAACGGGCAGTCATATGGTTACTGGGAACCGCATACATTACCGAATGGAATGATAAATGATGTTGTACAAATAGACGGAGATAATATTATCATTGCGCACAGTTCCAGTTTATTATTGTATAGATATTCAAATAATAGTTTAACAACCTTTGCTTCTTATAATGCACAAAGTGTTGTATTTGATCCAATTAAGAATCAAGTAATTGCAGCCGTTGGAAATAATGTAAAAATTTTCAATTACCCTGATGGGCAGTTAACAGAGAATGTATCGCACGACTCTTTTATTCAGAAAATTCATTTGCTGTACAATAAGTGAGCGCATTACTCATTATAAACACCCATTGCACAAAACTTGTTAATTCTTTGTTCTATGCGTTTCTCAGGGTTTAACTGAACTAATTTTACCAGGTTCTTTTTTAAAGTAGATTTGACAATCTTGAATGTAGCTTCATAGTCGCAGTGTGCACCACCAATCGGTTCCTTTATTATTCCATCAATCAGTTTGTTTTTCAACATATCCTCCGCTGTCAGCTTAAGTGCTCCTGCTGCTTTTTCTTTATAATCCCAACTATGCCAAAGAATAGAAGAACATGATTCAGGAGAAATTACAGAATACCAAGTGTTCTCAAGCATAAATATTTTATCTCCAACACCAATGCCCAGCGCACCTCCCGAGGCTCCTTCTCCAATAACAATGCAGATGACAGGAACTTTTAATCTAATCATTTCAAATAAGTTTCTTGCAATTGCCTCTCCCTGTCCCCGCTCTTCAGCTTCAAGGCCGGGGTATGCTCCAGGTGTATCAATAAATGTGACGATAGGTTTATTGAATTTTTCGGCTAATTTCATCAGACGGAGCGCTTTTCGATACCCTTCCGGATTAGCCATCCCAAAATTGCGATATTGCCTCATCTTTGTATTGATCCCCTTTTGCTGACCAATAAACATTATTGTTTGTCTATCCATTAAACCAAATCCTCCAACTATTGCTTTATCATCCCCGAAAAATCTATCTCCATGGAATTCAAGAAATCGGTTTTTAGTCAATGCGTTTATGTAGCTAAGTGTGTAAGGGCGTTCCGGATGCCTGGAAATCTGCACTTTCTGCCAGGGAGTGATATTCGAAAATATTTTTTTTCTTTTTAATTGAATTTTATTCTCAAGATTTTTAATTGTTTTTGACATATCCACCTCTCCCTTAGCTGCAATCTCATTAGCTTTATTAAGTTGATCCAACAAATCAGCGAGGGGTTCTTCAAAATCAAGTAGGTTTGGCATTGTTATTATTTTAGAGGCGAAATTATAAAATTCTTCAAGCGGATTAAAATATCATAGGTACTGTGCTAAACTTCGTTAAATTTGTTTAATGATTACCTTCCCAAATGCAAAAATCAATATAGGGCTACATATTACGTCCAAGCGGCCTGATGGTTTTCATAATATTGACAGTATATTATATCCGCTGCAACTTTGTGATATATTAGAAGTTTTGGAAAATCGTGATGACAAATTGGACAAATTGTATTTAACCGGAATTCCGGTGCCGGGAAGTGCAGAAGACAATATCTGTTTCAAAGCTGTTAAGTTATTGAGAAAGGATTTCTGTTTTCCCCCTGTCAGGATACACCTTCATAAAATTATACCCATGGGAGCAGGGTTAGGAGGAGGCTCTTCAGATGCCGTATCTTGTTTAAAATCAATCATTCAGTTATACAATTTATCTGTAAATGACAATAAATTGTTTGAATATGCCGGACAACTTGGAAGCGATTGTCCCTTTTTTGGAAAAAACACGCCTTCAGTTGTGATCGGTAGAGGTGATGTATTAAAAGATTCAAATATCAGTTTAAAAGGAAAGTATTGTGTGTTGGTATGTCCTGATATTGAGATCAACACTGCAGAAGCTTATAATGAAATTAACATGGTTGCCAAGCGTAAATCACCCGAAGAGATTATTAGGTTCTATAAACCCGAAAACTGGAAAGGGTTGCTTTATAATGACTTTGAAAATCAAGCTATTTATAACCATCCTGAGATTGAACAAATTATTCAAAAACTTTATCATATTGGTGCATTATATGCATCATTAAGCGGGTCAGGAGCTGCTGTTTATGGGATATTTGATAATGAGCCTGCTGCTTTAAGTCAATTTGATGGATGCAGAGTATGGTGTGGCAAGTTGGAGTTTTAAAGGAATTTATTATAATCCAACTGCTTGTATGTACGAATTCCTTTTATAAAATAACTAAACATAATGCTGTTGTTATAAATACCGATTTGATTAGGTTTTTGACAAGCATTTTTAAGTTTTTTTCTTATTGTTGAATATTTATTGAGTTTGTGATAGAAGCTGAAATGTGCTTTTATCACCCCTGTGAAGTGCATGAATTGTCCTTTTAGTAAAAACCTTAAACAGGCAATCCCATCAAAAACAAGCCGAAAAATGATTGTTTGCAAGAATACTGTTCCATAGAGGTTTTTGTAGATCATCAGCAGATTATTTCTGAAATTCAGAAAAGTTTTTTTAGGATTAAGGTAAGGTAATGTGCCACCGCCAAGATGATATACAACGCTGTTGCCGCAATACATAATTCTGTAACCACGGTTTTTTAACCTCCAGCAAAGATCGATTTCTTCCATATGGGCAAAAAAGTTTTCATCAAAACCGCCAGACATATTGAAAAGATCAGCCCTGATACAGAAACAAGCACCGGATGCCCAAAAAATTTCAGCGATATCGTTATATTGTCCAGAATCTTTTTCCCTTTCATTAAGAATCCTTCCCCGGCAGAAAGGATATCCATAAATATCTATCAATCCACCAGCAGCTCCTGCGTGTTCAAAATACTCTTTTTTTTCCAATGACAATATCTTAGGCTGAGAGCAAGCTATATTTGGATCGCTTTCCATCAGTTCAATTAAAGGAGATATCCAGTTTTCCGTTACTTCAATATCATTGTTCAGCAAGATGTAATAATCTGCTTTAATATGTTTTAATGCAATGTTATATCCTTTGGCAAACCCTAGGTTTTTGTAGTTATTAAAATGTTTAATCCCGGGGAAATTCGTTTTAACCCATTGTACAGAATTATCATCGGAACCATTGTCTGCCAGCCATATCTCTGAGAAAGATTCACTTTTAGCAACAATATCCGGAAGGAATCTTTTTAATAAGTCGATACCGTTCCAGTTCAGAAGAACCAACGCTACTTTTGGCATGATTGATAAAATGGGGTGAAAAAATAAGGATAAAACTCAAGCTTGACCAAATCGAAACTTTTATTTTGGATGATTGAACAGGTCCTCTGCCTCACTGCCCCAATGTTCCTGTCCTGTACCTATATCCAGGTTGTTTTCAGGTGTATTTCTCATTTGCAACCTTAATTGCCAGCGATAATCTTTAATTTCTCCAATTGCTGTTGAATGAAGTAAGACATAGTGATTAGTCACAAGATCAGGGTTATAAAAAACAAATTTCACATTAGATTGGCCATCATCAGTATTGTAATAATGCCAAATCTCATAAGGGTATGAACTTGGTTCATTTTCCCTTGTAGCAACGGTGTTTGGTGGCCCATATCGTAAATAAATCCTACCCCGGTCAGTTTCATACCCTTCGTTAATTTGAGTTTTGTAAAAACGATTCACTTCACTTACTTTCTTCTTGTATTTGTTCCAGCTATTTTCAGGTTCTGCCATATTGCGGGACTTCCAGAAATTAAGGAAAAACTTTTGTTTCATCTCAAGGCTGGCTTCCTTTAAATTATTATCAATAAAACGCAACTCAGATTCAGAACATATCGGTCTTAATGAGTGAATATAATTTGTAAGTGTATCAGAGTTGTTGATTTTAGAAACAAAAGAATGTTCAACCTGAATAGTAGAAAGTTCCTCGGGGGTTAAAGCTGCATTCGGATTACTTCTTTGAAAAAAGAGTTTCTTATCTGCTATCAATGTATTGGTTTTATCCCTGACTTCAATAACCAGGTTATAATTTCCTGACGGTAGACTTTCGATGTTAAAAGTCTTTAGTAATATATTTACAGGATTTGCATCAGATCTTTCAAATCCTCTGAACTGGTTGATGATGCTTGCTGATTCAAATGATTGTATATAGAAGTTTAATAAGAATTTTTCTCCCTTTCCGAACATTTTATCGGTATTATATATCTCAACATAATACGTAAGATTTTTCATGGATGCGGGAAAAAAATTAGAAACATAAGGCACTAAGTCAATCCCACTTTTTGTTAAAATTGATGGTTGTTCGCTCCTTTTATAACTCTCTACCAATTCGATATCAGAAAGCGACACCTCATCTTTATTAACATATATATTAATAGGCCTGGCAGATACAAATTCAGGGTTATCTGAGTTGTTGTCTTTTAACTCTATTTCAAAATCGTATTTCCCTTCGGGCAATATTATTCTCTGTTGGTCTATAAAGTTACCAAAACCGGAGAGAGTGTCTTTATATTCAGGGCTAAGAAGATTATATTTTTTGAAGTTTACAATTTTGTCACCTTGCTTGAAGAGCATGGTCACAAGCACCTTTCCCTGGTATAAACCATTATCATTTATAATGTATTCAACAGAATTTCCGACCACTGTCAGATATGTTTCTATATATGGACCATCTTCTGTAGAGAGGAAAGTGCAGAATGTGAAGTATGCTTTAAGGTTTTTATCAGAACAGAAAACCTGATTTACCGATAAAAAGATCAGAATAAGTAATAAGTAAGCTTTTTTCATCATCTCAATGAACAAAAATACGAAAATAATGATGTATGGGTTGTGTTTCCTATTAGGTGGTCGTTTTTTTAATGAAAACGGTAATATAAGCTGTAATTATAAGAATAAAGTTTAATAAACAAGTATCTTTATGGTGTTGCTGATACCATAATCTGAAGCTAATGAAAGAAAGTATATCCCTTCTGATAAAGTATTGAAATTTAATTTTTGCCTGTGAATTCCAGAAAAGATATCACCGCAGTTCTTTGAGAATAGTTTATTTCCCAGGGCATCATAAAAATCAATTACAATGGTTGAGTTATATGGGAGCATGTATTGGAGAACGGCATTGTTTTTTACAGGATTAGGAACAACGGACTGTATTAAAAAACCTGATGTTATATTCGTTTCCTCAAAACCGTTGAAGCAATTGGCATATCCTTTAACAGCTATAAGGCATTTTCGCAGATTCAGGCGCCCACCAGTTACTGTAATCCCATTCAGACTTGTATTGGCATCCCAACCATCATTCAGCAAGTAATCTCTCATCATACCGGCCATACCTGCAGGATCGCCTGCAAAATCATTGAACATTTCCTGGCAGGCTACGGAATACAATAAGCCGATAGCACCGGCAACATGAGGGGTTGCCATTGAAGTGCCTGTCCAGCTACTGCCTTCCCATCCACCACCATGCACTGTTGACCAGATCAAATCTCCCGGGGCACCTATATCAATTGTTGTACTTCCGTAACCGGCAAAGGACACTTTCTGGTCATTGCTGTTTGTATTAGTAACAGAAATCAGGAAATTACTGGGACAGGCTGTGGGTATGTCGCCTTGAGCATCAACATCAACATTGCTGTTGATCGTTGCGCCAGCACTGATAATACCATAGGCACCAAGTGTGTCATAAAATGCACACCATAGAGGATAATTGGAAGGTTGCCCATAATCCACGCCAAACGAGGAATTGGTTGAGACCACAAAACTTCCCTCTGTCCCGTTACTGATGTTGTACCTTGCTCTTTGTTCAAGCACATAGGAATATGCAGCCACAACAGTAGCTTCATTGGTGGAAGAACCAGCAACAGGCATCACTTTTACATTCCAGTTAACACCTGCAACACCAATGTTGTTGTTACCAATGGCTCCAACCGTACCTGAAACATGCGTTCCGTGGCTTTGCCAGGCAGCAGTGGACTGTATGTCGTCATTAAGTGTAAAAGCACTCCAGCCATTATAATCATCTACATACCCGTTGTTATCATCATCAGTACTATTGCCGGGGATTTCTGCATAATTTTTCCACCAGTCCACATCGGGATGGGTGAGGTCAAAATAACCATCTATCACTGCCACAACGATGGTATCTCCCATTACGGTCAATCCACCGGTTGATATATCCCAGGCAGAATCGGCATCAATATCCGCATCCTGTACATTGCCATTGATGCCATCGTTCAGCATATCCCACTGATTTGCCCATAAAGCATCATTGGGTATGTTTCTTTGTATGAGGTTGTTGTGATTAAACTGGACAATTGCCACATCATTGTCAGCGGAAATTAATTTCAGTGCATCTTCATCTGTTATACCGCTTATATCATACGAGATCAGCCAGATGTTGATCCTTCGGGAAATGTTGTTTTTTACCTTAAAACTGGCATTTGGTCTTTCTTTGTTGGTGCGATCAATAATTGCATTTACATCCGATTTGTAATTCAGCATCACCATTAGTTCACCGCTTATGATCCCACTTTCCTGCGTGAATACATTTTTAGAAAAACCTGTTGAAAAGACGATAACCACAAGGAATATATAAATACGTTTCATATGTGTATAAATTAAATGTCCAAAACAAATTTACGGACTTTATTCGATTCGGATTAAAGAAATAAGGAATGCGATGATAAAATCTGACCGGCCCTTCATTATTTTCCGTCCAGCAATTGTACATAACCGGTCTCGTCAAATTGCTGTTTGTTGATTGCCTTGCCTTTGATAATGTAATAATAAACGCCATCGCTGCATAACCGGCCATTTTTGTTATTACCATCCCAGAATGTATCCAGATCATTTATTTCATAAATAAGTTCTCCCCAGCGATTGTAGATTGCAATATTGATTTCTGCTATATGTTTATAGGGAATGACAAACAGGTCATTTTCTCCGTCACCATTTGGGGTAAAAACATTGGGTATATGTAATTCAGGGGCACAATCGGGTTCTATGGTTACCGTTTTACTGACGGAGTCTTCTCCGCAAAAAGAGGAAATAGCAAGCTGAACATCGTAGCTGCCTGCTTTGTCATAAGATACCTGCGGATATTTATCCGACCCTCCCACCTGAGTGCCACCGGGGAAATACCAGGTGTATGAGATATTGCTTGTGTCGCAACCGGG
>CAZUDW010000034.1:0-9596 GCA_964619305.1 uncultured Flavobacteriales bacterium | reverse complement strand
AGCATATGAATCTTCCCATTCATAATACAGGTAGATAGAGTTGTTTTCGCCCAAAGTACATAAACCAAACCAATTAAAAAGATCACTGTTTCCCTCTTGTGTATTCCAGATGAGTTCCCCTTCAGCATTTAATTTAAAAACGAATACATATGAATTGACCAAATCTAAAGGAATAGTAGTACCCGTAATGATGATGTTGCTCAAGTCATCTGTCGTAATATCATCTGCACGGTCACTACCATTTTCTCCGAGATAAGTTGCCCAAAGTCTGCTGCCATCGGGGTTGAATTTTACAATGCCTGCATCAGTAGATCCTGATAAGTTTAACTGTAATGCATCGTTTGAAACAGGAAAATTGGAAGATGCTGAATAACCGTCCACCACGATGTTGTCTTGCTTATCCACAGCGATCGCAGTAGCATAATCAGTCAAATCTCCTCCAAAGAAGGTACACCACAACATATCACCGTTTTCATTTAATTTTAATATGGTAAAATCATAGACTCCTCCGCATGTTGACTGGTATGCATTGCTTGATGTGGGGAATGAAGCATCTGCAAAACCACAAACAATGATGTTGTTGTTTCCATCTGTTGTAACTTCAGATGCATAATCTTCCCCGGTTCCACCATAGTAGGTAGCCCAGATTCTATTGCCGTCAGGGTCCAGTTTAATAATACATTCATCATAAATATCACCTCCATAACTATCTTGTAAGCAGAGACTGCTGACAGGGAAGTTACCGGAATTTGTAATGCCGCAAACAATGAGGTTTTCGTTCCTATCGGTTGCAACACCATATGCATAATCATCTTCCGTTCCTCCATAGAAGGTAGCCCATTCCCGGTTCCCGTCCACATCGAATTTTATAATTGCGATATCATTTCCACCGGCAAAAGTTTCCTGGAAAGCACCTGTTGTGATCGGTAATAAAGCACTATTTGTCACTCCGCACACCAGGGCATTACCGTTGGCATCTACTGCTATTCCTGTTGCATAATTTACATCTAATGAACCTCCGTTATAATAAGTGATCCATGTTTTTGGATCGATTACCAGCATTTCTCTCTCATTATATTCAGGAAGTGTGAAACGAACTTCAAATCCCTGCTTTGTCTCTTTTACAATGTAATAGCAGGCAATATTATGGTGGCTGCCACTCATGTAGTACACATCGGGAATGTTTTCAACAAAATCGCCAACAGATGTTTGAATATGGAGACATCCGTTTTCCACCCATACGTTTTCTGCTCCTTTATATCGCATGCAAATTTGCCCGGCTGATGCACCGGGTTGAACGATAAAATTGTATTTTATTCCTTTACTGTTGCTTAAAAATTCCACGTCAATTCCCGGGTATAAATTCCTGTATGTAAGCTGCTGATAAGACCGCACCCCGGTGATTCCATTGGGGCAATGCGGGTAATAATAATTATCGTAACCTGCTACCGGATGGGTTTTTTCAATGAAACAATCATCAGATATACCGGCAAATTCCACATCAACCCTGTGCATTTTGACCGGACGGTTCTTTCCGGATATCTTCGGCTTTACCGGATAGTTATGAAGCAGATTCTTTGCATTCTTTTTTTCATGCTTTTTTATTTCCGGAGGATTAGAGAGGACATATGCGAGTTTGTCCCTGAAGAAGTACAGGTTATAAGAAGGAGAAGCGGCATAATACAGGATGTCGTTACAGGATTTCCCTTCCGTATCTGTGATCTGACCTTTGTTTTCCGTAAAACGATATTCATTATTTCTGAACGCTTTGTGCTTATCAGTCAATTTCGCTGATATAGGGAAAGAGCAGATGAGTAAACTAAAAAATATTAAAACTGAAGTAAATTGCCTGTTTTTCATTAACTGCTGGGCTATCAGGATATAATGATTAGACTTGTTTTGTTGCCATTTAGTTGCATATAATAAATATAAGGTATTGCCTGAACAGAATATGGCATTTTTTGATAATAAGTGGTTGCTGTGCGGTGGGCAGAAAATCAAAGGAAAATCTCATCAGGGCTGACACAGTTCATTGAATAAACCAGCTCATTTCTAAACAAATTGCAATAAATATTTATAATTTGTGCTTAAAAGGGCGTATTCCGGAGAGAAAAGCGTATAGCGGACTTGGGATGAAATAAATACCGGTCTTTATTAATACCGGCTCACAAGCTTGCGGAATTTTCTTATTTTCCCTTTCCATCTCCACCAGTCCATTTTTCCTATGGCGTATTTGAATGTATTGAAAGGCCAATACGATTCAACATTTGTTCTGCAAATCAGATATGGGTCGAAAATCTTTTGATTACTACCCGCAAAAGTTGTAAAGAAAAACCGGTAATTCTGTTTTATTATTTTGTACTCAGGAATGCCTGTGCTGGTAAAAGTTTCATTCGGACAGCAATAAAATCTGACTTCTTCGGGACTAATATCTGTTTTTGAACTTATTTCATATTTGCTGTCTTTTATTTCATGTTCAACAATTTCTCTATTTGAATTTGAGGTTAATGTATGAGAAAATGAGTGGCTGCCAATTCGATGGCCATCTGCAAATAATCCTTTCAGATCATCCCAGCTTAATGCCAAAAAGTCATGGTTTTCAATATCTATATTTTTATTTATCAGAGGACGTATTTGATTTGTGAAATATTCTTTTTGACTGCTTACAGATGTATTCACAAACCCGGGAATAATAAAAAACAAGGCTTTAATTCCGCGCTTATCAAGTTCATCTACTGCGTAAAGATTGTTTTTTAACCCATCATCAAATGTGATGAGGAGTTTTGGCCTGCTGCCGCGTACTTTAGACGGATCATTGAAATAATCTGTTATGCAGTCAGGATGGATGATATTAAACGTAGAATTTAAAAAATCCAACTGAGCGGCAAAGAGGTGAATGAATTTCTTCTGTGTGCCGTGATAGTTCACAACAATTAAATCGGATGCAGAATATTGCTTATAGCTGAAATCAAAGTAAGACAACATGGATTTCAATCGCATACCGCCTGAATGCAAATCAGGGTTGAACTTCATCTTTACCATGTATCTATATCACTTCTGTATAATTCCCAGTTAGCAGGATCATCTGCATGGATATTGTCTTTAATATGTTTAATAATAAAGGAAATTTCCTTTTTAATTATTTTGAAACCAACTCTTTGCATTGCGTTTAAAACACTGCTGTTCTGAAATAAAGAATTAATGGCGATTGATATAATACAGACATTACCTGCACGCCAGACATTTTTAATGAACAGCTTTAAAGCCTGATAAATGAGATCTTCATTAAAATTATTCAGTCTGATATCTCCTATGATCAGGTTGCTTATCCCAAATCGTCTTCTCTCTAAGCAGAGTTCCAGCATAACACAATCAGGACCTTTTTTATAAACAAAATACCACTTCTTTTCATCGGGCAGTTGATTTCTCCATGCCTGAAAATCGTTGCCGGCATCAAGCCGGAATGAATTTTCTTCCGAATAAAATTGCATTCCTGCATCAGCTGAAGGAGAAAATAATTTCTCAAATTTTTTGCTTACAAAGGGCCGGATTATTCCAATAGGATTTATGAGTTTAACATACCATTTCATGTCAAGGATATTCTTCCAGCCATTTCTTAAAAAACTGTTTTTTGATGCTTCAACAGGGAACCCCATCAGGAGTTCAACATCCATCTGGCAAGCCTGTTCATAAATAAATTCGAGAAGCTTGCGAAAGACCCCTTTACCCCTGTACCCGGGGTGAACCAGCGAGTTGCCTGATTGATAGCTGTTTAATAAGCTGCCTCCATAATTATACGGCCAGAAAAAAAAACTTTGAAATCCGGCAACATTTCCGTTTTCAACAGCAACAACGCGAATGCATTTACCTCTCTGAAAAGGGTGCTCATAAAAGTTATCAAAATACCTGTCAAAACCTTGTTGATCTACATTATATTGTTCACAAAAAAGCTTTACAACCGCATCTTTCATCCGGTCTTCATACAGGCAGACTTTAATATTCATAGTTTGTTCTAACTTTGATTTTTTCAAAAGAAACAAATATTTCCGACATAATAATGCGTTCCAAACCGGCTAAGGTTGTTATTTTATATGAAGAACTTGCAGCATATTTCATTGCCTGTGTCAGAAAATTAAATGAGTACAGTGTTGAAGTTCATATTGTACATAAAAAGGTCAATTCGGAGGCTCCTTTTGAGTTTAAATCGCTTCAAAACACCTTTTTATATGATAAAGATGCCTATGATTTCGAAAGTTTGATGCAGTTAATCTCGGACATCAAACCCGATATGTTGTTTGTCGGAGGTTGGATGGAAAAGAAATATTTAAAGGTTGCAAAGAAATATTTTTCCACCATTCCAACTGTTCTGGGTTTTGATACAAAATGGGATGCGTCTTTTAAACAGCGATTGGGAATCATTTTCAGTTCATATTACATCAATCAACGCTTCAGTAATTGTTTTGTACCCGGTGAAGCTCAAAGGAAATTTGCCTTAAAACTAGGATTTAAAAAGGATCAAATACGAACCGGGGCTTATTCTGCGGATACAGATATGTTCAACTCGTATTACTCTCAATCAATTGCTTCAAAACGAAACGCTTTTCCTAAGCGTTTTTTATATATGGCTCGTTACATCCAAAGCAAAGGAATCGAGGATTTATGGCAGGCATTTATTGAAATACAGCAGGAAGAAGAAAATGAATGGGAATTGTGGTGTCTTGGAACAGGTAATTTATATGAAAGAAGAATTGTACATCCAAAAATCAGGCATTTCGGTTTTATACAGCCAAATGCCCTGGGTGAAATCATCCGTCAGACGGGAGTTTTTGTTCTACCCAGTCGTTTTGAACCATGGGGGGTCGTCTTGCATGAATTTGCAACTGCAGCTTATCCTTTGATTTGTAGCAATGAAGTTGGAGCAGGAGAAGCTTTTCTTATACAGGGAGAGAACGGTTATTTTCACGAAAAAAACGACATCCACTCTATTAAAGAGGCTATGAAAAAAATGATGAATCATCCAGATGAGTTGTTGCTGCAAATGGGAGAAAAGAGTAGAGAATTGTCCGGAAAGATCAGCACTGATACCTGGGCAAAAACACTTATAGAGTTTATAGATAAATAGCAATATGTGTGGCATTAACGGTATATATGGTTTTGATAATTCTGCTAATGCTTTGCAAAGAGTGAAAGCAATGAATCAGAAGCTTTCACACAGAGGGCCCGATAATGAAGGCGTTTATGTAGATAACCATATTTGTCTTGGTCACAGGCGTCTTTCTATTATTGATTTAAAACAGCGTGCTAATCAACCAATTACGGATCACACGGGCAGATTTACCATAGTTTATAATGGTGAAGTATATAATTTTAAAGAAATACGGGCTTCTTTAGGAGCATACAATTTTACTACGGAAACCGATTCCGAAGTGATTCTTGCCGCTTATATCAAATGGGGACCATCCTGCCTCGACCGCCTGAACGGAATGTTTGCTTTTGCTGTTTGGGATCTGGAGAAAAAAGAACTCTTCCTTGCCCGTGACAGGTTGGGAATAAAACCTCTTTACTACAGCTGGAGTGAAAAGGAATTGATATTTTCTTCTGAGATGCGTTCTCTGATGGCCGGAAGGCAAGACGGAAACAAATTAAATATGGAATCTGTCGCAGATTTTCTGAGGTACCAGACGGTTCATGCCCCGGCAACGATCATACAGGGTGTAAACTGCCTCATGCCTGCTCATTATATAATGTTGAAGAATAATAAACTCACCAGCCAGCATTACTGGAAAGCAAGGATAAATACACTTGATGCCTGCTCCTATGAAAAACATTGCAAAAATATCAGGGAGATATTGTATAGCGCTGTAGAAATGAGACTTATTTCTGACGTACCGTTTGGGGCTTTTCTCTCAGGGGGCATAGATTCCAGTGCTATTGTTGCCATGATGAGCAAACTTATGCCGGAGAAAGTAAATACTTTTTCTGTGGTTTTTAAAGACAGTCAATTTGACGAATCTATTCATTCAAAGCTAATTGCAAACTTGTATAAAACAAATCATCATGAAATACCATTAGGTATTGAAGAATGTGTATCGGAAATTCCATTGTCTCTTTCAGCTATGGACCATCCGAGTGGAGATGGTCCGAATACCTATGTTGTTTCCAAAGCAACCAGGGAAGCCGGTATTACAGTGGCTCTTTCCGGCATAGGGGGAGATGAACTCTTTGCCGGCTACAAGCTATTTGACAGGCTGTATGCTGTCAAATCAAAGAAGTATTTAAGATCAACACCACATATACTACGTCAAATGCTTGGGTGGGTAATACGCAATATGATACCGGATCCATCAGGTGAAAAAATCAGCGATTTGTTAAACAAAGAGGAGATCAATATAAAATCTGCTTATTCTGTTATAAGGAAGGTTTTGATGGACAAAACCATTTTAAAAATATTAAATACGAAGTCTTTGCCTGCCAACAGGGTTGAGCATATCCTTGATAGTGAATTGAACGGATATTTGGATGATTCTCATATTTATTCACAAATATCTATAGCTGAGATGAATACATATTTACAAAATGTGTTGCTCAGGGATGCAGACCAGATGAGCATGGCACATGCTCTGGAAGTGCGCCTTCCATTTCTGGATCATCGACTGATAGAATATCTTCTTGGTATTTCCGATGATGATAAAAAAACAGACACACCCAAAAAACTGTTGGTAGATTCCATGTATGGATTATTACCCGATCAAATTATAAACAGGCCTAAAATGGGTTTTACATTTCCGTGGGAAAAATGGATGAAAAATGAGCTCAAAGAATTCTGTGCATTACAGCTAAAAAGCCTGTCTGAAAGATCATTTATCAATGGGCAGGAAGTGCAGTTGATGTGGGAACAGTTTATTGCAGGAAGTAAGACGGTTACATGGTCTGGAATCTGGCCGATTGTTGTCTTAGAGTACTGGATAGAAAAAAACAATGTCTCAGCTTAAACCGAGAATATTGATATTTATTGATTGGTACTTGCCGGGTTATAAAGCTGGCGGGCCTATTCGTTCCTGCGCAAATATGGTAGCCGCGTTGTCTGAATACTTTGAGTTTTATATTGTTACCAGGAGTTGCGATTACATGGAAAAAACTCCATATACACATGTACATACGGACAAATGGAACGTATTACCCGATGGTTCCTGGGTTTATTATTTATCGGCTGAAAATTTATGCAAAAAACAAATTGAATACCTGGTAACAGAGAAAAAATATAATCTGGTTTATATCAATGGTCTGTATTCTTATTTTTTTTCTATCCTTCCATTGATCCTTGTGAAAAAATACAAAATAAAGGCAATTGTGGCTCCCAGAGGAATGCTTGCAAGCGGTGCTTTAAGTATAAAACCTGTAAGAAAAATGTTATTTCTCAGTTATGCTCGTATGAGAGGATTATACAGGAACATCCGTTTTCATGCAACCGGACAACAGGAAAAAGAGCAGCTTAAAAAAAAGATATCAGAAAGTGCAGTAATAATGGTGGCTCCCAACCTGCCAAAACCTGTACCTGAAACAATACCTGTCAAGAGGATCAAAGAAAAAGGAAAGTTGAAAATCCTGCAGGTTGCAAGAATTGCACCGGAAAAAAATCTGTTGTTTGCACTCAGGGTATTGGCTGATATCAAAGGAGAAATCACATTCAACATATATGGGCCGGTATATGATGTCAACTATTGGAATAAGTGCCGGAAACAGATCGCTCTTTTACCTCAGAATGTTCAGGTAGAATATCATGGAAGCATTTCACCTGTTGATATGGATATGGTTTTTCAGAATAACCAACTGATGTTAATGCCCACATTGGGGGAAAATTACGGACATATCATCACGGAGTCACTAGCAGCAGCTTGTCCTGTTCTGATCAGTGATAAAACGCCCTGGGTTGATCTGCAATCCTGGCATGCAGGATGGGCTATACCACTTCACGATACGAACTCATATCATGATATACTGCACCAATGTGTTGAACTTGATCAGGAAAGTTATGATGCACTCTCGCTTTCTTCATGGAAATATGCTGTGAAAACATTCGATGATAAAGAGATAAAAACTCAGTATATTCGATTATTTTCAAATTTATAAATTTACAGCATGGGGCAGGGGAAAACCGATCTATCTCAATTTAACAATAAATGGTATCATCCCGGAAGCAGGATAAAAAGAGCTGTCTGGTATTGCATTAACACCACTTTCTTTGTTTCCCGCTTCCTGCCGTTTTCCGGCCTAAAGGTATTTTTATTGCGATTGTTTGGGGCGCGTATTGGAAAAGGCGTAATCATAAAGCCATCGGTAAATATTAAATATCCGTGGAACCTCAGCATAGGAGATCATGCGTGGATTGGAGAAAAGGTATGGATAGACTGCCTGGGAAAAGTTGATATTGGTAATCATGTTTGCATTTCACAGGGAGCACTCATTCTCTCAGGCAATCACAATTATAAGAAGGAAAATTTTGATTTGATCGTGAAAGAAATCATACTTGAAGATGGCGTATGGATAGGAGCGAGGGCTATTGTCAGTCAGGGTGTAAGATGTGGCTCTCATTCCGTTCTTACACTTGGCTCTGTTGCTCAAAGTGAAATGGAACCTTATGGTATTTATCGGGGAAATCCTGCAGAAAAAATCCGCCAACGGATAATAGAATGAAGGTATCTGTAATTACGATTTGCCACAACAGCGCAGCCACCCTTGAAGATACCATCAGGTCGGTAGCTTTACAGGATTATCCCGATATTGAATACATCATTGTGGATGGTGCTTCCGAAGATAATTCAAAAAAAATAGTCAGCCGTTACAAAGAGATAGTGAGTCGTTTTGTCTCGGAAAAAGATGAAGGCATTTACGATGCTCTGAACAAGGGAATATCAATATCAGGCGGGGATGTGATAGCATTGCTGCATTCAGATGATTTATATGCTGATGATAATATAATCAGCAGGGTAGTGGATGCATTTAACAAAACAGATGCGGATGCCATTTATACCGACCTTGAGTATGTGGACAGAGTGGATGTTCACAAAACAGTGCGCTTATGGAAAGCAGGAGTATATCATGAGAGCTTATTTCTTAAAGGATGGATGCCGCCTCATCCTGCTTTGTTTGTAAAGAAAAATGTGTATGACCGCTTTGGGTTGTACAATAAATCCTTTAGTATTTCTGCAGATTATGAATTCATGCTTAGGGTGATACATAAACATGGAATAAAGGTGAGTTACCTACCCGGAGTAGGTATCCGTATGCGGGTGGGAGGAAAGAGTAATATTTCCGTTAAGAACCGTTTGCTCGCAAACAGGGAAGACAGGCTTGCCTGGAAGGTCAATGGCATCAGACCTCATTGGTACACAACCTTGCTGAAACCTCTTTCAAAACTCAGACAGTTCCGGAAATTGTAGTGGAAAGACCGGAGCTGTGTCCTTTGTTTCTATTTGTTTAGTTTCACTTCCTTATTGATGTTTTTTCATCATTCTTGTTGAAACTCATCCGGGAGCTATTGAAACTCTTGCAGAAGGAGTAAAAACTCTTGCAGAAGGAGTAAAAACTCTTACAGA
>CAZUDW010000033.1:11088-24768 GCA_964619305.1 uncultured Flavobacteriales bacterium | reverse complement strand
TTGCTTTTCTTAATACTTCCATTTGTTGGCAAACCACACCAGAGACAACATTACCGGCACTTCTGTTAACACGCCCACTACTGTTGTTAAAGCTGCACCTGAATTTAAGCCGAATAAGGCAATGGCTACGGCTACAGCCAGCTCAAAAAAATTACTTGCTCCAATCATTGCTGCCGGTGAACAGATTTTATGCGGCAGCTTGATAAGTTTGCCGGAAAACCACGCTACAGAAAATATAAAATAAGTTTGAATAGTAAGCGGAACAGCTATAAGCAATATGATGAGCGGTTGATCGAGAATGATCTGCCCCTGGAAAGCAAACAGCAATACCAGTGTTGTAAGTAATGCAATGATTGACACAGGTTTGAGTTTAGGGAGAAAAACCTTTTGAAACCATTGCTCTCCTTTTGATTTGATGAGTGATACACGGGATATAAATCCCGCGGACAGTGGGATAACAACGAATATAACTACTGAGGTTACCAGAGTGTTGTAAGGTATTGAAATATTTGAAACACCCAGTAGCAATCCTACTATCGGTATAAAGGCAAGCAAAATCACCAGATCATTTACAGAAACCTGAACAAGTGTATATGCAGGGTCGCCATCAGTAAGATAGGACCACACAAAGACCATAGCCGTACAGGGTGCTGCGCCCAGCAGTATCGCTCCCGCAATGTATTCTTTGGCTTGATCGGGAGAAATGATGGCTGCATAGATATGGTCAAAGAATATCCATGCGAAAAATGCCATTGTAAAGGGTTTGATAAGCCAGTTGATTATAAGCGTAAGAAAAAGCCCTTTGGGTTTTTTACCTGCATTTTTGATAGATGTGAAATCAATCTGAACCATCATTGGGTATATCATCAACCAAACCAGCATTGCAACCGGTATATTGACATCGAAAAGGTTGAAATCGCTCAAAACGTTCATAGAACTACCTGCTACTTTTCCTACGATGATACCTGCTGTAATGCAAAACAATACCCAAAGGGTAAGGTACTTTTCAAAGAAGCCGATTTGTTTTTTTGTTGTCAAAGCAATTTATATGTCATTAATTATTATCATTTAATTGCACTTAAAGTGATGCTGTAAATCCCTATTCTGTCTTTTTTAAATTTTCTTAATTCATCCAATGTCATGTATTTAAGCAGGATTGTGTTTGGTACTTCAACCTCTTTTTCTTTATGAATAGCAATGCTTTTAAAGTCACACTTTTTTATAATGTTCAGGTAATCCTCTTTAGCAATAGCACCCGAGACACATCCTGAATACATTTCTGCATCCTGTCTTATTTTCTCAGGTAAAGCACCTTCTATAACTACATCTGAAACACAAAAGTGTCCTCCTTTTTTCAGAACACGATGAATCTCCTTAAATGCTTTCTCTTTATCGGGGACCAGGTTCAATACACAATTAGAAATTACGACATCATAAGAATCATCATCTAAAGGAATGGCTTCAATATCTCCCTTTACAAACTCAACATTGGCGTAACCAAGTTTTATATTATTCTTCCTCGCTTTTTTCAGCATTTCATCCGTAAAGTCCAAACCTGTTACTTTACCTGGTTCACCGACAATGGCGCGTGCAACAAAACAATCATTGCCGGCTCCGCAGCCGAGATCAAGCACATGATGCCCTTGTTGAATACCTGCAAATTCCGTGGGCAGGCCGCAGCCCAAACCTAAATCCGCATCGGGATTATAGCCATTTAACGTATCGTATTGCTCGCTGAAGATTGTATAATCAACAGATGAACAACAAGATGTTGCCCCACAGCAGGAAGTTTCATTTTGCTCCTTTGATTGCTTTGCAATTTCACTGTATTTTTCCTTTACTATCTTTTTTAAATTATTTGTTTTCATAAATCTGTTTTTTGTGTCATATCATTTAATGTGTTTTTGAATAAATTCCTGAAAGTATTCTTTTAGCATGTTTCGCACATTTCTATATACATTCAATATATCTTCTTCCGTTCCGGTAGCATCGGCAGGGTCGGGGAAATTTTGATGGATTTTTTTTGCTGTTGATGGAAAGTAAGGGCAGTTTTCTTTAGCGTTGTCGCATACGGTAATGATGTAATCGAACGGGATATTTATGTATTCGTCAACATGGTTAGAAGTGTGTTTTGAAATGTCAATTCCATCTTCCTGCATTACCTGTATGGCATTGGGATTTACACCATGTGTTTCTATTCCTGCACTGTAAATTTCTGCCTTCCCCTTTGCAAAATGCCTCAGATATCCTTCTGCCATCTGGCTGCGGCAACTGTTACCAGTGCATAGTACAAGGATGTTTTTCATTTTTGTTTTCATTTTATACCTCCATTTATTTTAACTTGAGGCAAAGATAATTGTTTTATCGTAATATTACGATAGTTAAATTTTCTTAGCAACATTCATCAGTATTGTTGTAAGCATTAAATAATTTATTCATTGTTTTTTCTAATTTTTTCCACACTTTCCGGTCAATACAGTAGCACATTTTCGTGCCTTCAATATCACCTTTGATAATGCCTGCCTGTTTCAGCTCTTTCAGATGCTGAGAGATGGTTGACTGAGACAATGGCAGTTTTTCAACCAAATCATTGCAAATGCAATGATCGGCTTTCAGTAATTGCTCAATAATAGCAATACGAGCAGGGTGAGCCAATGCTTTGGCGTATCTTGCCAGTTGATTTTGCTTCATATTGAAATGTTCCGATTTGGAAGTACCCATTTTAATTAATTTATCGCAATATTACGATTAATTTATTTAATGAACAAATTAGAGTTTTAACAAGTGAAGCAAAATGATATTTGAGCGAAAGAGTTTCAGAAGGTTGGTATGACACTTGCAACAGCAAGCCGGTTAATGCAGGAATTTTTGTATGGTATATTAATGGAGAGGGAAAAATCGCTGTCAGTCAAGAAGTAGCATCACGATAATCAGGCAATTAAAAACAATCCCTGTTAAAACTCATTTCAGTTTCTTCAGTTTTTTGAACCCATCAGCCAGTCCTTTCACAATATCCCCTGCAATCATCGCCTCCTCTCCAATTTCAGAAGCTTTAATATCCCCTGTAAACCCATGCAGATAGACGCCAAGAACTGCCGATTGTTTTGGATCATATCCCTGAGCCATCAGACCTGTGATTATACCTGTCAAGACATCTCCGCTGCCAGCAGTTGCCATACCCGGATTGCCAGTTGAATTGAAATAAACTTCCCCATCCGGACACGCGATGCTTGTCATTGCTCCTTTTAAAATAACATATATGCCATACTTCATTGCAATCTGCACCTGCATTTTAAAACGCTCAAAATGGTTGGTGGATGATCCTGCCAGGCGCTCAAATTCTTTTGGATGTGGTGTTAAAATACTGGAGGCAGGCAGGAAAGGAAGCCATGTTATATTTCGTCCTATCATATTAAGTGCATCGGCATCAATCACGAGAGGAGAATCCGAATTCTGTATCAACAATTTCAACATTTTTTCTGTCTTTTCATCCTGCCCAAGCCCGGGTCCCACACCAACAGCCGGGAAAGAAGTTGTGTCAACAAGTTTTGTAATACAATTTTCTTCCGTGTCGCAAATGATCATCGCTTCAGGAATAGCTACCTGCATGATATGCATCCCACAGGCCGGAATCTGTACCGACACCAAACCAACACCGGATCGCAGACTGGCAGCAGCGCATAACACGGCCGCTCCCATTTTGCCCTTGCTCCCTGCAATCAATAAGGCATGTCCGTATGTTCCTTTATGATCAAATTTCTTCCTGGGTTTGAGTAATCCGCGGAGCATTTCCGGTGTTACAAAATGATATTTTGAAGAAATTCTCTCGATAAAATCTTCATCCAGTCCAATTGGAATAACATGCCAGTTTCCGACCTGCTTTTCATTTTCAGGAAACAAAAAAGCCAGCTTAGGAGCCTGGAAAGTCAGGGTATGTTTTGCATGGATAATATACCTGCGATCATTTTCCGAATTATCCTCACTGAACAACCCGGAAGGTATATCGATGGCTATCAGTTCTGCTAAAGAAGTGTTAATCTTTCTTATAAGTTCTGCAGCAAATCCTTTGACCGGACGAGACAGCCCGGAGCCAAAGATGCTATCAATTATTATTGATGTTGCATCCAATTCCGGTATATCTGAAAGCTTTTTAATATCATGCAATGTCAACCCAATCTCTTTCAATCGATGCTCATTGATGTTGAAATCTTCGGAACATTTATCCGAGAATCGCACCGCATAAACCTCAACATGATAACCCGATTGTTTCAGAAGTCTTGCGATCACCAGGCCATCACCACCATTGTTCCCAATGCCACAAAAAACAAGAAACTTATTCTTTCTGTTGTAATGATCTGCGATCCAATTATATGCCCTGGTGGCAGCCCTTTCCATCAGGTCTATCGAACGAATAGGTTCATGTTCAATAGTATATGCATCGGCTTGCCTGATCTCTTGTGATGATAGTATTTTCATTTGCTATGTAACAGATTGCGTTGTCAAATATCAGAAAAAATGATCATTGATGAAACTGTCAATTGCTTTTTCATAATAATGGTATTACGGGGCATTGATTGAAAACATCTATTTTTGGCAAAACATCCTTTATGACCAAATTGTCTGTAATCATCCCTGCCTATAATGAAGCAAACACAATTTGTAAATTGCTGGATAAAGTGCTGGCTGTTGATCTGGTGATGAATATAGAAAAAGAGCTGCTCATTGTAAATGATTGCTCTGGGGATAATACCGGTCAGGTGGTTGAAGATTACATCCACTCCCATCCAGAAAGCGATATTCGAATGTTCACTCACAGTAAAAATATAGGAAAAGGAGCTGCCATTCACAGTGGAATTGAAAAATCCAACGGGGATTTTCTCATCATCCAGGATGCTGACCTCGAATATGATCCAAACGAATACAATATACTATTGAAGCCCGTCATTGATGGTCATGCAGATGTTGTATATGGCTCAAGATTTCAAGGTGGAAAACCTCATCGGATTTTGTTTTTCTGGCACACAATCGGAAATAAATTTCTCACCATGCTGTCCAATATGTTCACCAACCTTAATCTCACAGACATGGAGACATGTTACAAGCTGTTTCGTTCTGACATTATCAAAAAAATATACCTGCATGAAAAAAGATTTGGTTTTGAACCGGAAGTAACAAATAAGATAGCCCGCTTCCCGGGAATCAGGATCTATGAAGTAGGGATATCATATTATGGAAGGACTTACAATGAAGGCAAAAAAATCAAAGCAAAAGATGGATTTCATGCTATTTACTGCATCTTAAAATACGGCATATTTGACAGGAAATACCTTAAATAATTAACTGACCTTACGCAAAGATTGTGAGAAAATCCGCAACATGGATGTTATTAAGCCGGCAGCCTGATGGGAGCATTCATCAACACCCAAATGCAGAATGCCGGTAAAAGTTGGATAAGGTCAGTTAATTAAGTCTAATCGCCCATTTCAAATTATTGGACAAAAATATCTCAGTAGATTTATTTTTTTTTATTACTTTGACTTTTGAAATGAAACAATTAACTGTAATAACAGTTTTGTTATTCTGCTACACCGGGATTTTCACCCAGGATGAACAGCCTTCGGTTTTATGTAAAGAAGGATTGGAAAAGGTCAGGCATGATGACTACAAGGGAGCACTGGAATATTTCAATAAAGCCATTTCCATTGATTCCACTTATGCCAGGGCATACAATGACCGGGCAGGCACTAAATACCTGATGGGACATCTGGAAGAAGCGCTTAAGGATTTTAATACGGCCATCAGGCTAAAGCCAAAAGATGCACATGCATATTATAACCGTGGCAGCGTGAAAGCCGATATGGGCAAATATAAAGAGGCAATTGATGATTACAATACCTCCATCAGTTTCAATTCGCATTATGCAGATGTTTACTATAAACGCGGCAATGTATGGTATCTAATGGATGCATTTGAGAAGGCATATGATGATTATACAAAAGCTGTTGAAATTGACCCTGAATTCACAGATGCATATTATAACAGGGGATTGCTCAATTATACTTTGAAAAAGTTTGATGATGCTATTGCCGACTATAGTAAAGCAATAGCGATCAATCCACAGGAGGCAGATTGTTATTACAACAGGGGCATTGTGCAGTATGAATTAGGGATGACCGATGCTGCCTGTGCCGATTGGGCAAAATCAAAAAAACTCGGTATCAAGGATGCTAAAAACATGATTAAAGAACTATGTCATTGATTTTCTTTTTTTTATCTTTTCCCCCATGTTTATTTTAATAAGAAAAATATCGGTCATCAGAAAACTAAGACAGATGGTTTTGCCGATTTTTGTTTCCTTAATATGGACATATTCGTATGCACAGCCTGTGCCCTCCCTGGAAGAAGGCATCCCTCACCTGGTCACTTTCGGTAAGCAAAGCGCTAAAACATGGGGGGATGACGATTTCTGCCAGATATTTTTTTTTATTATTCCCAAAACCGAAACATTGCCTGTTTATATCAGAGTATTTGACCCTGAAACCGGTGGGACATTTGATGAAAAGAAAGGCACTTTCAATACGAAAATCCGTTTTTCCGTTTACGGAGGTAAGGGATCTTTCTCCAATCCTTCAGCTCAACAAACACAACCGGTCAAAGGATACAATTCAGGCAATCTCCTCGCTTCCAAAACTTTTTTCAATGAAGAAAAATACGATAAACAATGGTACACTTTCGGCCCTTTTAATCCAAGCGAAGGAGAACTGGATGCTCATTACGGAGGATATATCCTCAAAGTGATCGCTGAAGGTGTTTCAGGAGATGACGGCAACTTGTATAATTACTTTATGAGTACCGAACCTACCCTCAACAAAGCAGTTGAAGGTGGCAATGCTTTTACCTTTGAGTATACCTTTCGCCTCTCCAACAACCCGAATGATATCGTGCATATTTATCCTTATGTGGACGACAAAGTGATTTCCATCACGCAATCAAATTACGATTGGGACAATGATGGCTATGCCCGCATCATCTCAATCGATAGAAAAGGTGAAGCAATTCAAACTTCAGGAGACGGAAATTGGGTAAGCAGTAAACATGTGATTTCCGGGAGGGAAAAGAACACCTCTCTCGACATTCAGTTTATTAAAAGCAAGAGCAAAGTGAGGGAAAATAACAACGTAGTTTTGTATGTTACCAATCAGTATGGTGAATACCTGCCTTTTTACACTTCGCCCATAGGTGGTATTCCCAAATACAAATATCCTTTCATGAATAAACCAATGCACAAATAAGTGCATGTTAATAATATCCGTTGCGCTTACGAAGAAACCACTCCGCTGAAAGCAGGGCGAGTATGATAAAAAGCACCCACTTTAGGTTGATCAGTTCCTGCAGTTTCTCGCGCGTATAAAAGATGGGTTTCAAGTCATCAAGCTGCCCCAGCTTTTCTTTCAGTTTCCCGATTTCCGAAGGATAAATCATGCTGCCATCGTGCATTTTAGCCAGGCGATAAAGCAGACTATGGTCAGCTCGTGAATTGATCGTTTCCTTCATCAAAGCTTTGATGCTGAATTCGCCTTTTTTAATAAATATCTTTTCATTGAATTTGGTCCTGGCATCAAAAGTGTAAATGCCCGGTTTCAGAAAACCGGCATCCAGTTGATAAGCGTCAGCCGTACGGCTAAAAACAAAATCATAATTCTTACCCTCGCCATCGGTGATCGTCATTTTAACCTCCGGATCATTTACGGGAGTGTATGTGTCATCATACAGCTCAGCACCAAATGTGATGCGCTCATTCTCTGCATACTGATGGCGATAATTCACCCTGAACCTGCTTTTATCTTCTTTCACCGTGAGATATTGTACTGTTTTACCAAGCAGTTCATTGAAAACTTCATGATCTCCATTTATTTCAAAATCTTTCAGTCTCCATTTCCATAAACCTTCTCCGGTAATAATACCCGTTTTGCGATTGCCCGAGGTTCTGAACAATATCAAAGGCTTAGCTGTTGTTATGGATCCTATTATTTGATATAGCAATACTGCCACATCATTATTGATAGCATAATCTCCGAATGGGGCATACAAGGGCGAAAAGTCCTCTATGGTATTCATTGCTTTTTCACTAAGTTTGAATAAAACGAAGTCTTTATTAACCACGGCTTGCACTTCGTTGATCTTATTCCTTGAGTTACTGATTTTTAAACCTGATTTCAGGATCTCTGTATTCCTGTAATCTGAATTTTTTCCCAGCACAAATAATACGGGAATGTTCGATCTTTCAATGAGTTCGTTGATTTTATCAGAAGCAATATCATGAGAAGGAAGCTGGTTGAGTATAAGCAGGTTATAACCAGCAGGTGATTTATTGAAATCTGCTGCCAGAGCCGTCTCTACCTCATAATTCTCATGTGAGGTGATCGCATATTTAATCGCTGCTACATCCGGGTGGGGAGCTGCTGAAAGCAACAAGACCTTAATCCTGCTATCAAGCACTTCAACAAAAATGTCACGCACATTATTCGAATAAGAATCTTCTCCATCTATCCTGCTCAACCGCAGCGAATATTTCCTGACACCAGTTTTGTTTGCATCCAGCACAACCGGGATTTTCTGAATTAAATCATCTTTGTTAATTGCAATTTCCTTTTTATAGATTTCTTTTCCGTCACTTGATATACTCAGTGTTGAGCTGGTACCAACAAGCTTATGTGCTTCCACTACAATCTCTACAGGGAACTTATTTCCTAAAAAAGCTATTTTGTTGTGAAATATCCTGCTGATCAACAAATCCTTTTTCATATTGGTATCGCCCAGTGCAATCATATAATATGGTACATCTGTTAGCCCTTGTGTGTAAAGCGGGTTATTGCCCGTATTATAAATACCATCGGTAGCGATAATCACAGCTCCGACATTCCTGTTTTCATAGATATTCTGTATCTTATCGAGAAAGCCGGCAATATCGGATTCTTTTCCACTGAAATCAAACTGCAAACCCCGGCTCAATTCAGAACTGAAAGAATAAGTCTTTACATCATAATCACCAGAGAGAGATGTTATCAAAGCATTCATTGCATCGGTATATGGACCTTTGTAATAAGCAGAATCCTGGTTTCTCACAATAGAGGCAGAATTATCCTGTCCTATGATAATCACCGGTTTCTCTGTCTCTCTGCTCAATGTTTTGATCAGAGGATTGAGCAGGAAAAAAGCAAGAACAGACACCAGCAAGAAGCGCAAAGCAGCCATGCCCTGCTTTAATCTCTTAGGCAATTCTTTTAAGTGCTCATCATTCCGGTATAGAACATAAGAATATAGCAAACCAAGCAGCAGACATACCACTATCCACCAGGGATTATGCTCAGTAACAATATTCATTGTGGGGACGAAATTAATCAATCACCCCTTGCAGAGAAATTTTAAAGTGATTTTCAACTCAGGTGTACATGCCACCATCCACCGAAAGCACCTGCCCTGTGATATAGCTTGAAAAATCAGAAGCTAAAAACAAAGCTGCATTGGCAACATCTTCAGGTGTTCCACCTCGTCTCAACGGAATGGCCCGGTACCACTGCTTTATCACTTCCTCATCCAATTTGGCTGTCATTTCTGTTTCAATAAAACCCGGAGCAATGGCGTTAGAGCGAACATTACGTGATCCCAGTTCAAGTGCCACCGATTTTGTCAGACCGATCATCCCGGCTTTGGAAGCAGAATAGTTGACCTGCCCTGCATTTCCTTTACGACCCACTACTGAGCTCATGTTAATGATGCTGCCGGCTTTTTTCTTCAGCATGATGGGCTGCACGGCTTTTATCATATTGAAACAGGATTTCAAATTCACCTTCAATACCAGATCCCAATCATCCTCAGTCATTCTCAACAATAAATTATCCCGTGTGATCCCCGCATTGTTGACCAGAATGTCAACCGTGCCGAAATCATTGACAATCTGCTCCATCAGTTCAGCACTGCCACTGAAATCAGCAGCATCCGATTTGTATATTTTTGCCTTTACACCCATCGCCTGCAGCTCTTTTTCAAGCGCATCGCTCTCCTCATTCAGCACCACATCTGTAAGTGCAACATTCGACCCATGTTCAGCATATTTGATAGCAATTGTTTTGCCTATTCCCCTGGCAGCACCTGTGATGATGGCCACTTTCCCTTCGAGCATTTTCATTTCTGTTGTTTTTTTGATTTCTGCTCAAAGGTAAAAAGAATAACATTTTGCAATATTTGTCGTTGAAAAACTCTTGTATATTATTTTCCCTGACTTAAACTGTATGAAACAGATTCAATATATTTGCTTTTTAAACCATAAAACAATAGCATCATGAAAAAGATATGCATAATATTCTTCCTGTTTTTCTTCGTTTTCAGTGCCTGGGCACAAAAATTCGACATAGGAGCTTTCGGTATGGGTAACACAACCTGGTTGCTCAATAAAAATGTAAATAATGACGGGGATGAACAAGACCCCGAATTTACTTTTGTATTTAATTATGGTGTTAATACGGCTTTCTTTGTCTCCGAGAATTTTGGGTTTGAACTCGATGCTATTTTTGGTAATTTCTCCCAGAAGTACAATGGCAGGGTGCAGGTGCTTGGGTCAGATCAGGTATATGAATCCAGAGTCGATATGAAGACGATGCAACTACCCTTTCTGCTCAAATTCGGCTCCGATGCCACTTTTGAACTTGGAGTTCAGTACACAAAGATCAATTCTGTCACCTATCACAACGATAACAATTCGGCACAGTTGCCTTATGTTTTTTACACCCCCTACGGGATGAATGGTGAAATCATAGATGTGAGCGATGAATATGGCAATTCCTTTTTCTCCTTTGTGATCGGTTTTGGGGGAAATGTACCCATCACAGATCAACTGCTGATTAATACCGGCATTCGTTTTGCCTATTCTCTCTCTGATGTAAAAGGGCTGGATGGTTTTGGTAATCCTCTTAAAAATCCGGATGATTTGATCTATAATTCAACATTCGGCATGTATGACAAATATGAGAAAACCAATACTGCCCATGCAGGTTTCAGGTTGGGACTGACCTATAGGTTTGAAAACTGAGTAGCCTGATGCCATCGAATCCTTGAAAAGACAAAACCCTGTCAGTCTTAAATATTGCAAGCAAAATACTAAGCATGTTTACTGGCTAAAGACAGGCGTTTTTACAGCTAAAGTTTAAATTTGCCTGTTATTTTATTCATGTTCACTAATATCATCGATAATATTTTCCGATTGATCAGAAAATCAGCATATCTTTATTCAGAATCAAGAACAGCAATAAATATTTATCAAGTTAATATCTTAAAATGAAATTGACTTTAAAACAAAAATATTTATCGGGAATGGCAGTGTTGTTGATTCTTCTAGTTATAATTATTGCTGCTGGAATAAAAAACATCGAATCCATGGATAGGGTAACAAAGAAAGTATTAGCTGAATCCGTTGAGTATAGTTCCATACAAGCATTACGGCTTAATTTTCAGAAACTCCTTATGCCACCCAATGATTTCCTGATACAAGGCTCCAGTGTTGAGATAAAACATTTCGTGCTTTTATTGTTGCAAACAAAAAGAAAGATTGCAGATTGTAAAAAACTAATAGGTAGCAATAAGGAGAGAGGAGCAATGAAAAAGTTTGAAAAAGAGCTTGTTGATGTAGCAATTATAGCAAACAGGATTTTTCAACTTAAAGACCCTGTAGGCAATTCCGATGGCGGAATATTGATGGAAAATATGGATTCAATAGCTGAAAATGCAATTGCAGCATTAGATGAAACATTGGAAATGTCAGCAAATGAAACAAAAGAATTTGTCAGAGAAAGCAAGGAAGCAAAATTACAAAGCAAGCGTATAATTGTTATATTAGGATTAATTATAATAATGGTAGCGATTTCAACAAGTGTTTTATTGTTTCGGGAGATTCGTTTTAAGGAAAAAGAAGAAGAAGCACTTAAGCTCAGTGAGAAGAAATATCGTACATTAGTAGATATGATCCCTGACGGTTTATTGCAGGTGGATAACAATGATGTAATACTTTTTGCAAATAACAAGTTTTGTAACCTGATTGGCTATTCACAAGAAGAACTTATTGGCAATATCGCTTCTAAAATGCCCTGGTCGGAAAAAGATACTAGCCAACTGATAAAAGAAAAAATAGAACTACGCAAAAAAGGTGTTGCAGATGCTTATGAACTGCCCGTAATAAAAAAGTCGGGTGAAAAATTTTGGGCTTTACTCAGCGGTTCTCCATATTACAACAGTAAAGGAGAAGTTATTGGTTCACTCGGTATCATAAAAGATATTAATGAACAGAAAAGACTTCAGAATGAACTTGAGAATGAAAGAAAAAGAAGATTAATTGCAATCAATACTGAAAATGTGCAGGAAAATGAAAGGCAACGCATTGCAAACGAAATGCATGATGGGTTGGGGCAGGTATTGACAGCTATTTCATATAGCATTGATAATAATCTTAAAGACAGGGATGACAGTAAAGAATACCAGGAACAGGTAACACAAATTCAAGACCTGATTGATAATGCCATTGAAGAAACAAAAAGAATTTCACACGACCTGTCACCTGTTTTACTAAGGGATTTTGGATTAATCCCGGCAATTGAACATATAGTGGACCAAACAAACGCTCAAAAGAAGATTGCTGTGAAGTTCAATGAATATAATTTTTCTGAAAGGATTGATAAAAAAACAGAAAATGCTCTTTACAGGATTACACAGGAAGCAGTAAATAATATCCTGAAGCATTCAAAAGCAAAAAATGCAAACATCCAGATTCTCAGGCATCCTGAATCCATTGTTCTTGTAATAGATGACGATGGAATCGGATTTGATGTTGATAAAGAAATTAAGTCAAAAAAATATCAATGGACAGGCATAGGCCTTATCAGCATGAGTGATAGAGCGCAGGCACATAACGGCACATTAGAGATCAACTCCTCTCCTGGAAAGGGAACAGAGATATTAGTTGAAATTCCATACCAAATATAGTGAGATGAAGAAAATAAAAGTATTATTAGCTGATGATCATCAACTGATCAGGGATGGCATCAAAGCCATACTATCCAGTGTAAAGGATATTATTATTGTAGGTGAAGCCAAAAATGGCAAGGAAGTGATTGAGCAAACTTCATCTCTCAAACCGGATGTCGTGATTATGGACATTGCAATGCCCGGTATTTCCGGTATTGAAGCCACAAAGATTATTAAAAAGGATATGCCTGAAACAAAAGTATTGGCACTCACTCAGCACGAGAATGATGAATATATTTACCAGATACTTATGTCAGGCGGTTCAGGATATTTACTCAAAAATACCAGAAAGGAGGAATTTATTGATGCCATCCATGCAGTAACTGCTGGCGAAAGGTATTTTAGCAAAAAAATCTCCAACCTGATATTGCAGAACTATCTTAAGCCTGACAAACCCAAAGCAACCCTAAAGCAGGGAGGAGCAGACGAAATTGTACTCACAAAGCGAGAGATTGAGGTCATCAAATTGATCGCTGAAGAAAATAGTAATCAGGAGATAGCCGATAAGCTATTTATCAGCTTAAGGACAGTAGAAACACATAGAAGAAACATCATGCAAAAACTAAAAATAAACAGTGTGATCGCCTTGTTAAAATATGCTGTTCA
>CAZUDW010000033.1:0-10988 GCA_964619305.1 uncultured Flavobacteriales bacterium | reverse complement strand
CTGGTATTTTTTATTGCCATCCTCCGGATATCAAAAATACTGTTATCATTCTGATAATGAAAAAACAAAGCAAGTTAATCCAATTAAAAATCAAAATAAAAAGTTTTTTTATTCTAAAGAAATTAAAGACGATACCATTAAATTAAGTAAATCATATTATTAACCTAAAAACAAACAACATGAAAAAAACATTATCATTAGCAGCAATCGCAGTGTTCGCACTCTCTTTTGCTGCCTGTAAAAAATGTTCAACCTGTACTGTAACGGACAGCTATGGTGAAACCATTTATACTGCTCCCGAATCATGCGGAAAGAAAAAGAAGGTAATTGATGACTACCAGGCAGGCGTAAAAGCAGAATGGGAAGGACAAAACAGCGACTGGACAGTTACTTGTACTGATCCTGAATAAGAAATATAATTATTAACTAATAATCAAAAATCAAAACTATGAAAACAAAAAAAATAATTAGATTAGGAATGGTGCTTTTATGTAGCGGATTGCTTATTGGCACCACCGGCTGTAAAAAGTGGGGTTGTACCGATTCAAACGCAGACAACTACGATTCCAAAGCCAAAAAGGATGATGGCTCCTGTGTGTATGACAACTACCTTACTGCACTTAACCAGGAAGCTTACGATGCCGCTGACGGCATTATGGGTGGTAAGCTTTACAGTAAATTTTGGGCAACAGAAACCGGGTGGGCAGCTCCTTCGGGTATCACTGCTACCGACATTTCTGACTATGGCAATTTTTATCGTTGCAAACAATGCCACGGATGGGATCGTATGGGAAAAGAAGGTTGGTATTGTAATCGTGCTCCCAAAACTAGTCGTCCAAGCGTAGGTATTAATTTGGTACCTCATATTACCGCTGACGACATCACCGAAATATTTGAACACATCAAGAACCCAACCGGACGTGAGGTTAATACGGCACTTACTCAGGACGGCACAAACGGACAGGGTGATGCAATGCCCAATTTTGGCAAGCTGTTGACTGATGCTCAAATTTGGGACATAGTTAAATTTCTCAAAGAAGAAGCTTATGATGTGACCAACTTGTACGATCTGGTTGTTACCGGTACATATCCTAATGGTGTAAGAACAGTCTCAAACATTGGTAAAGATGGCAGCAAAACTGCAGGAGATGCTTTTTACGCATCTAATTGCGCTACATGCCATGGTGCTGACGGACTAACTATTCCTATCGTTGATGGTCCAGACACACTTACTCCAGGATATTTCGGAAGGAACAAACCTTACGAATTACAGCATAAAGTAAAGTTTGGAAATTTGGGCAGCACTATGACAGGATTTTCAACTACAACTGAATCTGATCTGAAGGATTTGTTGGTAGCACTTCAGGACACTACCAACTATCCTGATTGGTAGTATAAGTTTTATTCTAAGGGAGACTTTTAGTTTAACTTAAAAACGGGAAGAAATTTTCTTCCCGTTTTTTTTTATTCTTTTTCTAACATTCGCTGTTCCGGAGATTTTAAAAAGCCGCTCACCTGATTACTTAATTTTATCACCTTGTTTATTTAAGTAAGATGGTGATGGTAGAAATATACGTAACGTACGGTATTGATGATTACGTGTTTTATGCGATTGCGTACAAGCGAATGTTTCATCAACTTTGGCTGCAAGCTAATGCATATCGTGAAACCTATTCTCGTTGGATTTATATAGAACTATTAAATTGCATAATATCCAATTATTTTTTTGGCAATAATATGCACTGATAAACCATCGAGAAAAACTCCTTTTGAGGAGATCTTTGCTTAACCAAATGAAAAGGATAAAAATTCTTATAGCAGACGATCACAAGCTGATCAGGGATGGCATTAAAGCGATGTTATTGTCTTCAAGTGAATTTGAAATCGTTGGAGAAGCTAAAGATGGCAGGGAAGTTATAGAAAAAACCAAGAGGTATAAACCGGATGTAGTAATAATGGATATCGCCATGCCTGCTTTGTCAGGTATAGAGGCCACAAAAATTATTAAAAAACTAAAACTAAAAACAAATATATTAGTGCTCTCTCAATACGAGGACAATGAATACATTTATCAAATACTCAAAACAGGCGCAACCACATATTTACTGAAAAATATTAAAAAAGAAGAATTTATTTCAGCCATTCACCTTGTAGCAAAAGGCGGGCAATACTTCAGCAAAGAGATTTCAGAACTGATAATAGAAAAATACATGAACCGGGAAGAGTCAAAAAAAAACCGATTAATATCCGGAGATGTTCCCCTCAGCAAAAGAGAGAACGAAATTATAAAATTAATTGCAAAAGAGCATAGCAATCAAGAGATTGCCGGGCAGCTTAATATCAGCAAAAGAACGGTGGAAACACACAGACGGAACATCATGCAAAAATTAAAAATTAAAAGTACGGTTGCATTGGTAAAATACGCACTTAAAAATCAAATCATTTCTCTTGAATAAAATTCAAAAACTGGCGCATACCGTCAATCTGTCTAAAAATCTATTTTCCATAAAACAATTAACAAGCTGAACTAAGTGAGTTCATTCGCAAATTGAAAGAGAAGCGGAAAAAGAGAACAAAATCACATAGACCTTTGGCAAATACGGAATCTTAATAACGTTCCGACCGAAACGCATGAAACGCAGCATTTTCAGCAACTTGCATTACGGCAAAGTATTGTTGCTACGTACACCAAATTGAGTGAAACAAGAAACTCGAATACTGAAAAAATGAAAAAGATGGTGAGCAAAGGGCGTATTCCCACCACAATACCTGGTTGTTAAAAATAGAGAATGGAAACTTTTTTTTTAAAAAACCACATTCACAATTCGTAGTGGCACCACAATGATCTTTTTAGGTTCATTGCCCTGCAAATATTTTTTAGTTCTCTCGTCTGATAGCACTGCTCTTTCAATCTCTTCTTTTCCCTGCTCAACAGGCAGTGAAATTTTAAATCGCATTTTTCCATTGAAAGAAACAGGATAGGTGAAGGTGTTTTCCCTGATGTATTTATCTTCATAATCTGGAAACTTAGCAGCAGATATGCTCTGCCCGTGCCCCAGTTTATTCCACAACTCTTCTGCAATGTGGGGAGCAAAAGGAGAAACCAATATCACCAGGGGTTCCAGGATATTTCTTTTGTTGCAGCCGATAGCGGACAATTTGTTCACGCAAATCATATATTCACTCACCACCGTATTGAACGAATAGCGCACTATATCTTCTTTTACTTTCCTGATGGTTTTGTGTAATATGCGCAATTCTTCCTTAAGTGGTTCCTCATCAGAAACAGAAAACTCTTCATTGGCATGAAAGAGTTTCCATAGTTTTTTCAAAAACCTGAATGTTCCTTCTATGCCATCCGTATCCCAAGGTTTGTGCTGGCGTATGGGGCCAAGGAACATTTCGTACAGCCGTAGCGTATCTGCACCGTACTTCTCAATAATGTCATCCGGATTAACCACATTGTATTTCGACTTTGACATTTTATCAATGCATGGTGAGCATTTGAATTTCTTCCGGGAATTAGGTATAAATTCAAAATCTTTGAATTCATCTTTTACAACATGCCAGTTTTTGTATTGTTCCACATCAAGTATGTCGTTTTTTACAAAATCAACCAACACATGCTTTAGGGACATAAAATCTTCAACTTTACAAGCTTGTTGTTTAAGTTGCTTAACAAGAGGAATTTCATTTCTCAGATTTACAGGAAGCTTATACCCATCTTCTTTCATAAACAACCAGGCGTCTATTACGTCCGCTGAAACCGCCATTTTTTTTTCTTTATTAAAATGCACATTATAAGAAATCGCTGTAATCATCCCCTGATTGATGAGTGTTTTTGCAGGTTCCTTAAAAGGGATGTAGCCCATATCGTAAAGGAATTTACACCAGAAGCGGAAATAGAGCAGATGACCTGTGGTATGTTCAGCACCTCCCATATACAGATCAATATTCTGCCAATACGATATTTTATCTTTTGCAGCAAACTCTTTAGAATTGTGCGGGTCCATATATCGCAAATAATACCAGGATGAGCCTGCCCAACCTGGCATGGTCGTTTTTTCCAACTCATAACCATCCTTCGTCCTCCACCCTTCAGCACGAGCCAGAGGAGGTTCGCCTTTTTCTGTCGGCAGATATTTATCCACTTCAGGCAGTTTTAAAGGCAATTCTTTTTCATTCAACACATAAGGTATTCCGTTTTTGTAATACACAGGAATCGGTTCTCCCCAATATCTTTGTCTGCCAAAAACCGCATCCCGCAAACGGTAATTGATTTCCTTTTTTCCGATTCCTCTCTGCTCAATCTCTGTCAGTATGGCTTTGATTGCACCCTGAACAGGCATTCCATTTAAAAATCCCGAGTTGATCATCCTCCCTTCTTTTGGTTCATGTGCTCCTTTTGAAATATCCGTTCCTTCAACCACTGGTATAATTGGTAAATTGAAGTGAGTTGCAAACTCCCAGTCCCGTTGATCGCCTGATGGAACGGCCATTATTGCTCCGGTTCCGTAACCGGCAAGAACATAATCAGCTATCCAAACAGGAATTTTCTTTTCAGTGAATGGATTTACAGCATATGAACCCGTAAAAACCCCGGATACTTTTTTATCTGCCATCCTATCCTTTTCAGTTCTCTTTGCCGTTACATCAATATATTGCAGGACTTTCCCAAGCTTTTCTTTTGTTGTGATCCTTTTTACCATTTCATGTTCAGGAGAAAGCACCATAAAAGTAGCTCCAAAAATGGTATCGGGTCGTGTTGTGAAAATCTTCAGTTTTTCATCCAGCTTATCAATCCGGAAATAGATGTTCGCACCTTCTGAACGTCCTATCCAGGAGCGTTGCATATCCTTGAGCGAATCACTCCAGTCAAGATCATCCAGGTCATCCAGTAAACGTTGAGCATAGGCCATGATGCGCAAACTCCATTGTTTCATCCGTTTTTGCACAACAGGATAACCGCCACGCTCAGACATTCCATCCTTCACTTCATCGTTAGCCAAAACTGTACCCAATTCCGGGCACCAATTCACGACTGCTTCCGCCAGGTAGGCAAGGCGATAATTTAATAAAATTTTCTGCTTTTCCGTTTCACTCATCTTTTGCCATTGCTCAGCAGTAAAATGGATATCTTCTGAGCAAAAGCCAGAAATGTGATCGCTCCCTTTTTTTTCAAAAGCTGCAATTAATGTGTCTATTGGTTCTGCTTTGCCTCTATCCAGGTTATACCATGCATTATATAATTGAATAAAAATCCACTGGGTCCATTTGTAATAATCAGGATCAGAAGTTCTGACCTCCCTTTCCCAATTAAAAGAAAATCCGATTTTCATCAATTGCTTCCGATAACCCGGAATTACATTGCCTTCTTTGTTGGTTCCACCGTCAATGTTGGTTTTGGTTGTAAGAGCAGGATGCTGCCCTGTCTGTATTGCATATTGCTCGGCAGGCAAGCCAAACGAATCAAACCCTATAGGGTGAAGCACGTTAAAACCCTGTAGTCTTTTATAACGGGCTATAATATCAGAAGCTATATAGCCGAGTGGATGCCCAACATGCAAACCTGCACCAGATGGATATGGAAACATATCGAGGACATAGAATTTCTTTTTATCCTGATCTTCTTCAACATGAAAAGTGCGGTTTTCTAACCAGAACTTCTGCCACTTCTCTTCCAACTGTTTAAAATTGTATTCCATAACAATAAATTCTCTAATATTCGTTATCAAGAGGTGCGAATTTACGAAAACAACACTTGCATCAAATCGTTCAAACTGTGATTATATTTGTAATTTAGCACCCATCAAATGGCTTCATCCGAAGAAAAATATTCTAAAAGGAGATTAAAATCTTCTTATTTCTCTACAGTTATCAGCATGTCGCTTGTTCTTTTTATGCTCGGTTTGCTAGGCATGATTTTGCTACACGCAAAAAAAATTTCAGATCATGTGAAAGAAAATATTGGCTTTTCTGTTATTTTGAAAGAAAGTGTAAAGGAGGTTGACATCATCAGGCTGCAAAAAACTATAGATGCCATGCCCTATGTTAAGAGTACGGAATTTATTGATAAAGATCAAGCTGCTAAAGAATTACAGCAGGATCTTGGTGAAGATTTTATACAATTTTTAGGATATAATCCACTGCTTTCTTCTATCGATGTTCATCTCAATGCAGATTATGCTAACCCTGACAGTATATCATGGATAGAAAAAGATCTGGTAAAAGATCCGAAGATCAAAGAAGTGTTTTATCAGAAGTCATTAGTAGGCCTGGTCAATGACAATATCAGGAAAATAAGTATGGTTCTATTGGGCTTCAGCATTTTACTACTTATAATCTCAATTGCTTTGATCAATAACAGCATAAGACTGGCTATTTACTCAAAACGTTTTCTTATCAGAAGCATGCAGTTGGTTGGTGCCACCCAAAACTTTATCCGTAAACCTTTTATGTTAAAAAGCATGATGCACAGCATATATAGTGCTATTTTAGCAATTGCTCTTCTTTCTGTTATTATTTATATGACCCAAAAAGAATTACCGGAGCTATTCGAATTGCAGGATGTAAAATTATTTGCATTATTATTTGTAATAGTTATCGCTCTTGGTATTTTGATTGCTTTTATTTGTACGCTATTTGCAGTTGGAAAATACCTGAGAATTAAACCTGAAAAGCTTTACTGAAATGAATACAGAACATAAAAACGAATTGCAGTTTAAAAAAGAAAACTACATGATATTAATTGCCGGTGTATGCATCGTGATTATCGGGTTTTTCCTGATGACCGGTGGAGGATCTGACGATCCCAATTTATATAATCCTGAGATATTCAGCACAAGGCGTATCACAATAGCACCCATTGTTGTTTTGCTTGGATATGCCGTTGTCATGTATTCCATTCTAAAAAAACCAAAATAATAGAAATTACATGTCGGTTATTGATGCGTTGTTGCTGGGGATACTGCAAGGGCTTACTGAATTTCTACCTGTGAGCAGTAGTGGCCACGTAGAACTTGGCAAAGCAATATTAGGTGTGGATGCTGAAAGCAATCTGACATTTACGGTGGTTGTTCATGGAGCAACAGTGCTGAGTACGATAGTGGTATTTTATAAGGATATTATAAATGTTTTTAGAGGGCTGTTTGCTTTTCGATGGAATGATGCAAGCAAATTCACTTTGAACATCATTATTTCTATGGTACCTGTAGGAATAGCCGGCTTATTCTTTAAAGACCAGATTGAATCTATGTTTAGCGGCAATTTGATTTTTGTTGGCATCATGCTTTGTGTAACTGCAGCAATTCTTTGTGCCAGTTATTTTGTGAAGAGTTCAAAAAAAGACATAGGCCCGTTATCTGCTTTTATTATTGGTATATCACAAGCCGTGGCAGTTATTCCAGGTATTTCACGCTCTGGTTCAACAATTGTGACAGCACTTCTTCTTGGTGTGAAAAGGGAAATAGCCAGTCGTTTCTCCTTCCTGATGGTAATTGTACCGATTATTGCTGCAAATGTCATCGATATTACACACTCCGGATTTACATTATCGAAAACAGAGATATTACCATTGGCTTCAGGTTTTATATCCGCATTTATTATTGGTATGCTGGCATGCAAGTTAATGGTGAAGATTGTGAACAGGGGCAACCTCATCTATTTTGCTATTTATTGCCTCATTATTGGTCTTGCTTCAATTCTTTATCCCCTTTTTTAATAATATGGAATTAAATTTTGATATGGGGAAGATCATTCCTATTGATAAACCCATGTTTTGGACTTCCTTTGATGTAGTTAATAAAGTACGCAACATGCTTAAAATCAAAACCGGAAACAAGAAAATCAAAGTTGGACATTCCGGTACCTTAGACCCTCTGGCAACCGGACTATTATTATTATTTACAGGAAAAGCAACCAAGCAGATACGGAATTATACAGATACACCGAAAACATATGAAGGTGTATTTATGCTTGGAGCAACCACCCCATCATTTGATCTGGAAACAAATATTGACCGGACTTATCCTACAGATCACATCACTACTGACCTGATTTATATAACAGCAGAAAAATTCATCGGCATCATTGAACAAATACCACCTGCATTCTCAGCAAAAAAAGTTGATGGTCAGAAAGCATACAATCTTGCCAGAAAAGGGATTGTTCCAACATTGAAAGCAAAAAAAGTTGAAATATTCAGTTTTAATATTTTATCGGTTAATATGCCTGAAATCTCATTCTCAATTAAGTGCAGCAGCGGTACATACATTCGTTCCATTGCCAATGATTTTGGTACTGCACTAAAAAGTGGTGCGTATTTAACAAAATTACGCAGAACAAGTATCGGAGACTTCATTTTATCAGATGCTTACACCATTGAATCCTTCGAAAACTTATTATTTGGCCATAATCAAAATAAATCTTTGCATTAATGATTTAATAATTTATTAATTTCGCGACTCTTTATTATGACAGTATTAAAAATGAAACTTTCGCAATTTCGATTTAGCATCCCAGCTAAACTGATTGCAAATTATCCTGCTAAAAACAGAGATGCTTCAAGACTTCTCATTTTACACAGGGACACCGGAAAAATGGAGCATAGGAAGTTTAAAGATATCCTTGAGTATTTTGATGAAGGTGATGCTATGGTGCTTAACGACACCAAAGTATTTCCGGCAAGACTACATGGAAATAAGGAAAAAACAGGTGCTAAAATTGAAGTATTCCTACTAAGGGAATTAGATAAAGAAACACGCTTATGGGATGTGATGGTTGATCCTGCAAGAAAAATCCGCATAGGGAACAAACTTTATTTCGGAGAAGAAGAAGATGAGACATTAATAGCTGAAGTTATTGATAATACGACTTCAAGGGGTAGAACTTTACGTTTTCTATTTGACGGCTCTTATGATGAATATAAAAGGACTCTCACCCATTTGGGAGTCACGCCTTTGCCAAAATATATTCACCGAAGTCCGGAGAAAGATGATGAACAACGCTACCAGACTATTTATGCAAAAAAAGAAGGAGCAGTTGCAGCTCCCACTGCAGGTCTGCATTTTAGCAAAGAACTGCTTAAAAGATTTGAACTCAAAGGAATTGAATTCCCAACATTAACCTTACATGTTGGTCTTGGAACATTCAGACCGGTTGAAGTTGAAGATCTGACAAAACATAAAATGGATTCGGAAGAAATGGAAATCTCACCTGAATGTGCCGATATGATAAATAAAGCAAAAGCTGCAAAAAAGCGGGTATGCGCAGTGGGTACAACTGTTATGAGAGCAATTGAAACTCCCGTTTCTACCCAGGGTGAAGTTAAACCATACAAGGGATGGACAAACAAATTTATTTTCCCTCCATATAAATTCAGCATTGCAGACTGCATGATTACAAACTTCCACATGCCTGCTTCAACCTTATTTATGCAGGTTTGTGCTTTTGGAGGTTATGATCTAATGATGAAAACATATAAAGAAGCAATCAAGAAAAAATACAGAATGTATTCTTATGGGGATGCTATGCTGATTATTTGATTTCTTATTTAATCATCTGAGTAATATTTTAACCGGAATGTTTACAGTCTCATGAATAAATGGGCTATTATAGTTGCCGGTGGCCTGGGTTCACGGATGAATTCTTCTACACCAAAACAATTTTTGAATTTATGTGGTAAGCCTTTATTGATGTACACCATCAGCGCCTTTTATAAATTCAGTAAAAGTGTGAAGATAATAGTTGTTTTACCAAAGGAACAAATTGTTAAATGGCAAGAATTATGTGCTCATTTCGATTTCTGTTTACCCTATGAGTTTACGGCAGGAGGCAAATCCAGATCTGAATCTACCAAAGCAGGATTAGCACTTGTTAAGGGAGATGGGATTATTGCTGTTCATGATGGGGCACGGTGTAATGTGAGCCCGGATCTTATTAAAAAGTGCTTTTCTGCTGCTCAAGAATTCGGCAGTGCTGTTCCTTTTATCCCATTAAAAGACTCTATCCGGCTTTTGACAGAAACAGGAAACAAGCATGTGAAAAGAGATGAATACGTCTTGATTCAAACACCTCAGTGTTTCAGATCGGATGTATTAACAGAAGCATTCAACCAAAAAAATATTGAACATTTCAGCGATGAAGCATCCTGTGTTGAACAATCAGGTGTTACAATTCATTTGGTTGAAGGTGAACATGACAATATCAAAGTGACTACTCCAACCGATCTGGCTATTGCCTCCTCATTAATGAATATAATATTATGATTACCTGGATAGCAATGTCAAATTTTGTTTATTTGTATTAAAAAAAAGATATGAATTATAAGATTTTATTGGCACTTCCAATTCTATTCAGTATATGTGTAAAACATCAAGCTTTTTCCCAACAGAAAAAGAACAAACAGGAAGTAATTCAAATACCGGAATTCCCGATTGATGAGAGTAATGGGTTAATTACATATTCAGATGTTGTTGAGGCAGCCGGTTCAAAAAATGAGCTATATAAAAAAGCGTTAAAATGGTTTAACACTTTTTATAAAAATCCTGCCAATGTGATTAAAAGTAAAGATGAAACCGACAGTAAAATCAATGGTAAACCAAAATTCCGAATCTATATTGATGACCCAAAAGCCGGAGTAAAATCCAATGCCGGCACCGTATTATACAATATTGATGTGCAATGCAAAGATGGACGTTTCAAATACGATATAAGTAAGTTTATTTGGGTTAAATCTTCTCCCTTTCCGATTGAAAAATGGATTGAAGAAAACAATAAAAAATACAATCATGCTTATGCCTCTTACCTTTTACAGACTGATGAATATATCAGGAATCTGATTGATAATCTTATAAAATTTATGACTGCTGCAGAAGAACCCAAACCAACTGATTGGTAGCATAGTCATAATGCCCAAAATAATACAGGACATAAATTAAGGCACAAAGTTTTTAAGAATTATCTGTTTATTCTCATCCCGATTTATCAGG
>CAZUDW010000032.1:0-25528 GCA_964619305.1 uncultured Flavobacteriales bacterium | reverse complement strand
AAACTCAACTTTTTACCCCTCTCCGGGTACGGAGACCCCTGTAAACTCAACTTTTTACCCCTCTTCAGGTACAAAGACATCCTTTAACTCTCGCAGGAAGACCTGAATCAAACGATCAGGACACTACATAATATCTAATTTAAGCTAATTAACCCTCAGCATCTTTATGGCCTGCTCAAGTTTATGATATAAATTTTTGCTCACAGGAGCTAAAGGCAATCTAAGTGAATCGGAAGAAATGATTCCAAGTATTTTCAGTGCAGCCTTGATGCCAGCGGGATTTCCCTCTGCAAAAAGCAACATGGTAATATCCATCAACTGCAGGTGAATATGTCTGGCAGTAATAAAATCACCACTCAGTGCCGATTTTACCATCTGTGAAAATGCTTTTGGAAATGCATTGGCAATTACAGAAATGACACCATCCCCACCGATGGCAAGAATCGGGAGTGTTAAGGCGTCATCACCGGAAAGTACCAGAAAGTCTTCCCTTCTCTTCCCTATTATTTGCCCAATTTGATTCAAATTGCCGGAAGCTTCTTTAATTCCGATTATATTTTTGAAATCATCAGATAACTTCAATGTTGTTTCCGCAGTGATATTAGATGAAGTCCGGCCGGGCACATTGTATAATATAACCGGCAATGGAGTATTTTCAGAGATCATCCTGTAATGCTGATACAAACCCTCCTGCGAAGGTTTGTTATAATAAGGACTTACAGAAAGGATGGCGTCCACTCCATTCAGGTCAAATTCCTTAAAACTGTTAATTATTGCCTGAGTATTGTTCCCTCCTATTCCAAGAATTACCGGCAGCCTACCATCATTTACCTCAATAATAAATTTCAATTGTGTGTTTTTTTCTTCCAGGCTCAGTGTAGCAGATTCTCCTGTTGTTCCCTGCACGACAAAATAATCAATCCCATTGTTGATAAGATGATCAAGTAAAGATTCAAGAGCGGGGAAGTCAATGCTGCCATTTTCATTAAATGGTGTAACGATGGCAACTCCTGTTCCTTTAAATTTGTTTTTCATAATTTCTTTTATTTATCATTCTTAAATATCTGTCTATTTGCTCTGTTAAATAACCAACGGTTTTCCTCTCTTCTATTTCGATACGCAGATCATAATATTCGTTTTTCTCATTACAGCATTTTCCGACTTTTAATTTTGCATCGGCCATGACCAGCATATATCTCATTGGAAAACAATCGTCTTCAGAAATATCAATCAGGATATCGTAAGTCTCGTTTAGAAAATTATCTACAGATGAGGATACGGGTATCAGGAATTTATTCAGATCAGATTTTGATATGAAATCCAAATATACTTTGTAAGGCAGATATGCAGGAACCACCTTTGTATCCACATACCCCAATGCCATCACTTTGCGAATTCCTTCAGACCTTAGTTTATTAACGTATGTTTTTACAGTTTTATAGGTGGACTCATCAAGTGCATTAAAAAGAATACCTACGGATTTGGCGTCTTCCAGATTACATACAGCCACATTCCTTCTCTTGCCTGCCACTTTACGTTTAAGCAGGAAATCAGCAAACTTCACCCGCAAGTTATAAATCATCTTCATTTGATCATTTGCATAAACGCATCCTCATCAATTATCTTAACATTATTTGCTTCGGCTTTTTCGCGTTTAGCCGGCCCCATATTTTTGCCTGCTATAAGATAATCCGTTTTTCCACTAACTGAAGTGGCAAATTTACCACCATTTTTTTCAATCAGTGTTTTAAGTTCTTCTCTCGAATGATTTTCAAAAACTCCTGAGATTACAAATGTCATATCCTTAAGCTTGTCTGATGTAAAGGCAATATCATCTGCTCTTAATTCAAACTGCAAACCGGCTTGTTTTAATCTGCTGATCATCTTAAGATTCTGTTCATCCCGAAAGAAAGAAACTATGCTTTCTGCAATACGAATTCCGATCTCTTTAATTTCCTGCAATTCATCAGTAGTAGCATTCATCAAATTATTTATGTTTTTAAAATGTTTTGCCAATAATTGCGCAGTAGATTCTCCGACATATCGAATGCCCAAGGCAAACAAGGTTCTCTCAAAACCTGTATTTTTGGATTTTTCAAGACCAAAAAGAACATTTTGTGCTTTTTTCGATTTAAAAGAATCCAGACTACAAAGTTTAAACTCATCAAGTTCATACAAATCAGCAGGATCTTTGATGTGTCCACGCTGGAGCAAAGCAGATATGGTTTCTTCGCCCAATGTTTCAATATCCATGGCCTTTCTGCTGACAAAATGCTCTAACCTTCCTTTTATTTGTGGTGGACAATGGTCTTTATTTGGACAATAGTGTTGTGATTCTCCATCGTCTTTTACAAGCAGAGTACGACATGCAGGGCAATGTGATGGAAATTGGTATGGAAGACTATGAGTTGGACGTTTATTTTTGTCAAAACCAACTATTTTAGGAATGATTTCTCCTCCTTTTTCCACATAAACCTCATCGCCTTCTCTGATATCCAACAAAGTGATTTGCTCTGCGTTGTGCAAAGAGGCCCTTTTCACAATTGTACCACCTAATGAAACGGGATTCAGATTAGCAACCGGTGTAATCACCCCTGTTCTTCCTACCTGATAGGTTATTTTTTTCAATAATGTTGAAACTCTTTCAGTTTTGAATTTATAAGCGATGGCCCAACGCGGTGATTTAGCGGTATATCCCAATCTGTTTTGTTGTTTCACATTGTTGACTTTTATTACAATTCCGTCCACATCAAAGTCAAGTTCATTCCTGGTCTTGTTCCAATATGAAGCAAACGCCATTATGTCATCGACATTTTTACATAACTGAATCATGCGATGTTCAGGTGAAGGCACTTTAAATCCCCATTGGACAGCTGCAATCATAGAATTATAGTGGTTCTCAAAATGAAGATCTTCTCCTAAAACCAAATACATATAACTGTCTAATTTACGGCTTGCTACTATTGAAGAATCCAGCGTTTTCAATGTTCCTGAGGTCGTATTTCTTGGATTGGCAAAAACTTCTTTTCCCTGTTCTTGTAATTGTTCGTTCAGTTTTCGGAATACACTTATGGGCATGAATATTTCACCCCTGATTTCAAAATGTGCAGGATAATCTGTTCCTCTCAATTGCAAAGGAATGCTGCCGACCGTCATTACATTCCGTGTAATATCTTCTCCCTTCACACCATCGCCACGGGTAACTGCCTGACTGAGAGATCCGTTATCGTACCTGATACTGATGGCAACACCATCATATTTAAGCTCACAAACATATTCGACTTCCTCATCAATCGCATTTTTTACCCTTTTATCAAAAATGAGAATTTCTTCTTCCGAATATGTATTCGATAAGGACAGCATGGGATAGTTGTGGAGTACGGTTTCAAATCGTTTTGTCAGATCATCTCCCACTCTTTTTGAAGGAGATATCAAGTCATCAAACTGGGGAAATGCCTTTTCCAATGCAATCAACTCCTTCATTAACATATCATAATCATAATCTGAAATTACAGGACTACTACGGACATAATATAAATAATTGTGTTCCTCAATTTGCAAACGCAATTCTTTAATTCTTCTATGCGCTTCTCCGGCTTTCATGGCTGTCTTTTAGCTTCTCTTCTTTTTATTTTTTCTTCAAATTTTTTTCTTCTCATTCTGTTGTAATCTTCCCTGGCAGATTTTATTTCTTCGGGTTTAAAAATACATTTATATAACGGACCTATAAATAATTTAATCTTAAAAGCTGCAAAGGGTGATGAAAAAGTTTTATTGATCAATTCATCTTTAAGTAATATTTTTCTGAATCCCAATCCTGCCCCAACTCCAAACCACGGAACCAGTTTATAATGGGCATTGATGCCTATGGATGCCACAGGAATGGTGAAGGAAGTATCTAAAGTTATCGAGTCCAGTATTGATGAATGTATTCTTACAGGTACGTCACCAACTCCAAGTTGCAAAGGAAGAGATACTTCCCATCGGAAATCATTATAGATTATGTGCTCAAGATAAACTGTATTGTAACGAAAGCCTATTGAATATGAAACAGTATCGTTATATGTATTAACAAACTGGGATTGTAACGGATGTCTTTGAGTATAAAATCCAATTCCCACTCTGAATGTATGATGAAACTCAAGACCCATTTTTAATCCAAACATTTTAACAACTTTTTCTTTTCCATGGATTGGATCTGCAATAAGCGAAAATCTGCCATCAAAAAGAAAATTGAATTTTATATTACTCCAACAACCATTACATGAAGAGGATTCTTTAAGAGAATCCTGCATTCCCTTAAAAGCATCGTGAGCAAGAATATCATTAAAATACAAAAGAGATGCTGTTGATCTGATTACTTGTGCCTGAAGCATGGCAGAAATGCACATGCTGATTAACAGTACTTGTATTATTCTGTAACTAATCATCATGGCCTGATTGCATGAATCATCCTGTTTTTACCATTTATATCTTGCCTCAATTCTAATTTACAATACCCTATTGAACTTAACAATTCCATCGTCTCTTTGCCTAAAACTTCATTTATCTCAAAATACAACTCGCCATTTTCTTCAAGAGTCAACAGTCCGTAATTAGCAATTGCCTTGTAAAACAATAATGGATCATCATCAGGTACAAATATTGCATCACGGGGCTCATGATCTAAAACATTTCTAAACATATATTTCTTTTGAGAATCAAGTACATAAGGTGGATTGCTTACTATGATATTAAATTTACGATCCGGAATGTTGTCATTATATGATAGAATATCTGATCTGAAAAATTCTATATGGAGATTATATTGGGTAGCATTTTCCATTGCTACTTCAATTGCATTTGGAGAAATATCCATTGCAGATACCATTGCTTCTGGAAACGCATGTTTTAAGGAGATCGCAATGCAACCACTTCCTGTACCAATATCTAAAATATTACCCCGAAAATCCTTATGCGATTTTATCAGCCAGTCAACCAACTCTTCGGTTTCCTGCCTTGGAATAAAAACAAATTCGTTTAATTTAATATCCAAACCATAGAAACAGGTATGACTCAATAAATATTGAACAGGCACTCCTTTTTTCAATTCTTCTATTATATATTGGATATTTAAATATATATCGTTATTTACTTCAGATGCAGAATTGTATTTAACAACATGTGGAGGAAGATTAAAGCAATGCTCAAAAACCAAATTGATAAAAGCATTGATTTCTCCTTCATCATAAATGCCCGTTAACTTTGATTGAAACTCATTTACAATGGATTTTATCGTTTTCTTTGCAACCTTCATTAGCGACACAAATTAATGTATTTTTGAGTTAGTTTTATACTGGTATTGATGATTGATGAAGAACATAAGTTTCATTTGAAATATATGCAAAGATGCCTTGAGCTTGCTACATGTGGACTTGGAAATACAGCACCAAATCCACTGGTCGGTTGTGTGATCGTAAACAATGATACAATTATTGGGGAAGGGTATCATACTAAATATGGCGATCGGCATGCTGAAGCAATTGCTATTCAATCGGTTAAAGATAAATCATTGCTATATAATGCTACATTATATGTCAACCTGGAACCCTGTAATCACCAGGGAAAGACACCGCCTTGTTCAAAACTTATCACAGAAAGTAAAATCTCAAAAGTTGTAATTGGGACTTCAGATACAAATCCCAACGTTATTGGAGAAGGATTAAAATATTTGCAACAGAATGGATGTAAAGTCATTTCAGATATAATGCAAGAAGCCTGCAGGAATATTAATAAGCGATTCTTTACATTCCACGAACAAAACAGGCCATACATTATTCTAAAGTGGGCTCAAAGCGCTGACGGTTATATCGGTAAAAAAAATCCAGGTCACGCACCTGTACAAATCAGTGGGAAACAAAGCAAACTAATGGTGCAAAAATGGAGGGGTGAAGAACAAGCTATTATGGTTGGAACAAATACCGTTATATTTGACAACCCTCTTCTTACAACCCGGCTGTCGGGTGGTTCCAATCCATTGAGAATTGTGTTAGACAGAACACAAAAGTTGCCTATTGATGCTGCTGTTTTTAACAGCGAAGCCAGAACACTGCTTATATCTGAAAAAGCAAACCGAAACATCAATGGTGTTGAAATCATTCAACTTCCTTTTGATGAACATCTTCTGAAGGCAATAATGTTAAGGTTATTTGAAAAAAAAATACAATCATTAATTGTAGAAGGAGGCTCCGCACTTCTTAATTCTTTTATTGGGAATTCTTTATGGGATGAAGCAAGGATATTCATTTCAAATAAACCTATAAGAAGTGGAGTGAAAGCTCCTGAAATTCCTCCCGGAGCAACTTCTTCTTATATTATTGGTGAAGACAGGTTACTAATAATTAATAAATCATGATCTGGATTTGCTTAAGTATTATTGCAGCAACATCTCTATTCATTATTTTTAAGGTCTATGGAAAACAAGGAGAAAATAATCACACGATTATTGTTATTAATTATGGCATAGCAACCATACTGGGATGTTTAGTTGGAGGTAAACAGATTCAGCATTTTGCATTATCTTCTAAATGGCTGTTTCCTGCACTCACTTTAGGTATGTTTTTTTTCTTTATGTTCTACCTAATTGCTTTAACATCACAGAAAGCTAGTGTATCTACAGCATCTATAGCAAACAAAATATCAATGATATTTCCCGTTTCTGTGGCATTTTTGCTATATAATGAACCTATAAGTATGGTGAAAATCGGGGGTGTGATCATGGCCTTACCAGCTGTCTATTTTTCTGCCGGAACTTCAGGATCAAAGAAAAACAGCAATTCAATATTTCTCCTTACTGTATTGTTATTTATTGGTAGCGGATTTCTTGATTCTTACTTAAAATATATTGAACATGTTTACCTTCCCATAGCAGAAGATAAACTATTCGTTCCTGTAGTATTTTTCACTGCATTTGTAGTGGGTTTATTATATACCGTTACCGTTGGAAAACTTGTACTAAATAAAAAGAATATGTTTTGGGGTGTGTTACTTGGGATTATGAATTACTTCTCTATCTATTTCCTACTCAAAGCGTTGCAAACCAGTAACAGCTCTGTTGTCTTTCCGTTGAATAATGTCGGAGTTGTTGCCTTGTCCGTTGTTACCTCTTTGGTTTTTTTAAAAGAAAGTCTTACAAAACCTAAGATATTTGGATTTTGTTTAGCTATAATTTCAATGCTAATGGTGTATTATGGCTGATCAGGCAAAATATCTGTCAATCGCATCTTCTTCAATAGGTTTATATAAAGAAAAAAGAAATAAATTTCTTTCTTTCATTTATCCAATAAACTCAGCTGATGAAATCAAAGCAATACTTGACTTATTAAGAAAAGAACATCATGCAGCCCGTCATATTTGTTATGCATATATTATCAACCCGCTAAAACCAGAGAAAAGATCCAATAATGCCGGAGAACCGGCTAACACTGCAGGCAAACCTTTGCTTTCATTAATTGAAAACAGAAACCTTATTGATATACTTATAGTTGTTGTCAGGTATTTTGGAGGAACAAAACTTGGCTTGGGGGGATTGACCAGAGCATACAAATCAGCAGCTGAAGATGCACTGAATAATGCATTGATTATTAAATATGAACTGCAAAATCTGATGCATATTTCATTCAATTATATTCAATTAAATGACGTAATGCATATTGTTGCATTATACAAATTACAGATTGTCCAACAAGATTTTCATTTAAACCCTTCAATAATTATAAAAGTCAAAACAGATGATATTGATAAAGTTACAGCCGCATTCAAAAGGGTTAATAATATAACAATATCAATAGATAAGTAATATTAATTATGAAATTACACTTCTTTATATTAAGCATACTCATAATAGATTGCTTAACTATCTGTGCTCAAAGCAATAAAATCAATATTAAAAGATCTGCTGATTTTTTCGAACAACATCGCAGTAAATCCTCTTTTCAAGAAATAACTTTATCTGAATATAGTATTGCAGAGGTTGAAAGATATTTGCTTCACAATATCCAAACACTGCAAGTTGGTAATATGACAATTAAACTTGTCAACGAAATTAATAGCATGGGAGGTATTCATCTAACCTTTTCTCAATATTATAAAGGTATGCCTGTTTTTGATGGACAAGTAAAGGTTAATTTGGATTTGGATGGCAATATCAGAAGCTTATTTGACAATACATATAAATTCACCATCATTCCTTCAAGTGATTTTCCAAATCAACAAGATATATTTGGAAAAATATCCAAAAATATTACACATATTGACTATTATTCTACAATGAAGACGTATTTTCCCTCAGGAGCAATATGGGAACCCTGTGTAAAGATTACAATAAGCGAGTCATCAGAATTAAGTTATGAATTGCTGGTTAATACAAAAGATTCTGTCATTTATAAGCATAACGTTTCTCTCAACCTCAAGCAGCAAAATGCAATCCAGGACTCAGCAATTTCATGTCTTGTTTTTCTTCCCGACCCACTGACAACTGCAGGTGTAACTTATGGAGTTCCATATATTGATAATAATGACAATGATGTGGCAGAACTCAATTCAGAAAGACAATTGCAAAATACAATCACAACATATTCCGCTGGTGTTTTTACACTTTCAAACTCCTTTATACAAATAACAGAACACTCTTCTCCCAATATTCCTCCTGTTTCTTCTTCTTCTCCGTTCTTTTATTATACCCGATCAGAAAGCGGTTTTGAAGATATTAATGTTTTTTATCACATCACCTCTTTTCAACAATACATTCAATCACTCGGTTTTAACAATCTTGTCAATTACCAAATACATGCAGATACACATGGATTTAATGATCAGGACAATTCAAATTTCAATCCATCATACAATCCACCACGGTTAACTTTTGGCGAAGGCGGAGTGGATGATGCAGAAGATGCAGATGTTATTATACATGAATACGGCCATGCTATCTCTCATAGTGCTGCACCGGGCACAAATAGCGGATTCGAGCGTCAGAGCCTTGATGAAGCTAATGGAGATTACCTTGCAGCCTCATATTCCAGATATTTAAATCCCTATAAATGGGAAAATGTGTTTTCATGGGATGGTCACAATGAATTCTGGCCAGGTAGAAGTGTAGTAAGTTCAAAACATTATCCTGAAGACATAGTTGGAAATATATATGAAGATGCTGAGATTTGGTCATCAACATTAATGCAAATATGGACTGATCTTGGTAGAGAAGAAACCGACAAAATCCTGTTAGAATCAATGTATAGTTATGCTAAAAACATCAGTATTGCAGATGCAGCCTGGTTGTTAGTTCAGAGTGACAGTATCCTGAATAATGGTATCAATTACAACACAATTTGTCAACATCTTTTGGATCGTGGTCTGGTAACTACATGTAATCAAACAGATTGCAAACCCATAGCAGATTTTGCTTTTACAACTAATGGAAAACTTGTATCTTTTTATGACAGTTCTAAATATGCTCTGAGTTTTAGATGGGATTTTGGAGATGGTTTTACTAGCACAATGATGCATCCGGTACATACCTATTTGGAAACTGGAAATTATTCAGTTCAATTAAATGTATTTAACCAGTGTGGTTCTGACTCTATTATAAAAGATGTTGAAATACAGAAAGCCGAGGAAAACATCCAATTAATCAATTCGCAAGATTTTACTTATTTCAATGAAGATGCTGTTATTGATTTCGGAGTAACAACCTCTGCAGTTATTTCTATTTATAATATTAAAGGGCAAATAGTTGATATTGTACAATCTCACGAAATGAAAAGTTATCTAATCAAAAATATATCATTCAATACAGGGGTGTATTTTATTAAAGTTGTAACAGATAATAACTCTGTATTATTTAAACTGGTCAGGCTATAATATCAGTCACAATGAGTTTGAGATATTGTCTTGATATGGCTTCTTTAACAATTTTTACGAATCAGATCAATCAACCATCCGGGAGGACGGCATGGTCTCCCATCCGCTTTACTATAAAAAAACAATGTTGTTTTAGCAGTACACAATAATTCTTTTTGATCATTTAATATTTCATATTCAAATTCAAATCTGACATCCGGAATTTTCGGCACAATCGTTCTAATAGTGATCAGATCATCATAAAATACGGGTTTTATAAAATCCACCTCATAGTGTTTTACAGGCAAAACCACCCCCCTATCTTCCAACTCTTTATAACTGACACCTATTTTTCTTAAGGCTTCAACCCTGCCAACCTCAAACCAAGTTGCATAATGTCCATAGTATGCAAACCCCATTCTGTCAACTTCAGAATACCTCACACGGACACTTGTTTCCGAAATGTTCATAATGCTGTCAAAAATAGATAATTTTGCAATCGAATTCCAAGCAAATGATTGTTATTGAACGCAAGCTTCCCCTTTTTTTAATTGTATCTCTATTCCATTTATTCTCTTGTGTTCATACACATATTCAGACATTCAGTGGCAGGACATTTTTGTTGGGAGACAGCATCAGGCAAGTAGACAGTATTGCTTTGTTAATGATTGCTCCTTACAAACAAAATCTGGATACCGTGATGGATAAAGTGCTGAATGTATCAGATGTTGAAATGGTAAAAGAAACACCCGAAAGTCTTTTGGGAAATTTTGTAGCTGATTTATCTTTTGACGTTGCTAATGCCCATTATCACCCTGGTGATGGTAAAAAAGCTGATTTTAGTTTCTTTAATTCAGGTGGATTAAGAGCTTCAATTCCAAAAGGAGATGTAACATTGAGAAACATATACGAACTTATGCCATTTGAAAATGAGCTTGTTGTTCTCACCTTAAGTGGAAAAAAATGTGAACAACTTTTTGAATACATTGGACGTTTTCCAGATCAGCTGGTTTCTAAACTCAAAATTGTTTTTGAAGACATTGAACCAAAAGAAGTGTATATAAATGGAACTCCATTCAACTCCAATAAAACGTATAAAGTGGTAACAACTGATTATCTTGCTGATAAAGGGGATCGTATAGCGTTTTTTGAAAATCCATTAAAACATGAAAATATTGGAATTAAAATGAGGGATGCCATCATAGAATATATCACAAACGAAAAAAAAGCCGGGAGGCATTTAACATCAGCTTATGATGGGAGGATACAGTATGTTCACTAGAAAAGATTTTATTAAAAAGACTGTGGTCTCAGGTGTCGGACTTATGGGTTTGGGAATTGCACCTTTGAAAGTCCTTGCTAAAAAGAAAGAAATTGTAAAAATTTCCTTGCTGCATACAAATGACATGCACAGCCATATAGAAGCTTTCCATCTCAATGATCCAAAATATCCAGGACTCGGAGGTATGGCAAAGAGAAGTGCTGTGATAAATAAAATTCGGGCTGAGGAAAACCATGTATTGCTTTTTGATGCTGGTGATGTCTTTCAGGGAACACCATACTTCAACTATTATGGTGGAGAACTTGAGTATAAACTTATGAGCTATATGAAATATAATTCCGTAACCATTGGAAACCATGACTTTGATTACGGAATTGAACATTTAGCAAAAATGATGGCATTTGCAGATTTCCATTTTGTTGCAAGCAATTATAATTTTTCAGACACACCCTTACATGATAAAACCGCTCAGTTTGCCATTTATAACATGGATGGAATCAAAGTTGGTGTTTTCGGTCTTGGAATTGAATTAGATGGATTAGTGCGGAAAAGGAATTACGGCAACACACAGTATATTGATCCTATTCAGACCTCAGTAGTTCTTTCTCATAAATTAAAAAAAGAGTTAGGATGCCATTTAATTGTATGCATTTCACATCTTGGTTTTTCATATAAAACAAAAAAGATCAGTGATGTTGTATTAGCTAAGAACTCCCAAGATATCGACTTAATAATTGGTGGGCATAGTCATCTTTTACTAAAACGACCAGTGATATACACAAATAAAAAAGGAGAAAAAATTATGATTGCACAAGCCGGTTGGGCAGGAATTGCCTTAGGTAAGATAGACTATTTTTTTGAAAGACAGACAGGTAAAAAAATAGGAAGTGTATCGCAGTCTTTCCCTTTATCCTGATGCTGGACTAAGAAAAAAAAGACCTGTCAAACTTTTTTAAAAATCAAGAGCAATTATATTTTTTTATTAAAAAATTTTGACGGTTATTTGTTAAGGAGTTTTAGGTCATTGATTAGCCCGAATAATTGACCTATTAACAGTAAATTAAACTATGTATTAATACATTAATTACGGATCAAATTACTCATGGCTAAACAATACGAACAAACCTGGAATAAGTGTCTTGAAATAATAAAAGATAATGTAAGTCAACAGAGTTATAAGACATGGTTTGCTCCAATTATTCCAATTAAGCAAAAAGAGAATGTGCTGACTATACAGGTGCCTAGTCAGTTTTTTTATGAATGGTTAGAGGAACATTATATCACTCTTCTTAAAAAAACGGTAAAAAAGGAATTAGGTGCAGAAGGGAAATTGGAATACAGTATTATAATGGAAAATGCGTATGGTCCAGCCAAACCCTACACGGTTAACATTCCAGCAGCTAATAGAAACGCATTAAGCAATCCCCCAATCTCAATGCCATTGCATTCAACCAACAATGAAATTAAAAACCCATTCATTATACCAGGACTAAAGAAGGTTCACATTGATTCTCAACTAAATCCTCACTATTCTTTTGATAATTTCATTGAAGGAGATTGTAATCGTTTAGCCAGATCGGCAGGTTATGCAGTAGCTCGCAAACCTGGGGGTACAGCATTCAATCCCTTATTAATTTATAGTAGTGTGGGATTAGGGAAATCTCACTTGGCACAGGCTATTGGAATTGAAATCAAAAATCTACATGCTGAAAAAATTGTGCTGTATGTGACCTCTAACAGATTTACACAACAATTTATTGAAGCTGTTAGAAACAATGAGCAAAACGACTTTGTACATTTTTATCAAATGGTTGATGTTTTAATTGTTGATGATGTACAATTCCTTGCAGGAAAAGAAAAAACACAAGATGTCTTTTTTCATGTTTTTAATCATTTGCATCAAACCGGAAAACAGATTATCCTAACCTCAGATAAAGCTCCTGTAGAATTGCAGGGAATGGAACAGAGGTTATTATCCAGATTTAAATGGGGACTCTCAGCAGATTTACAACCACCTAGCCTTGAAACCAGGATTGCAATACTGGAACAAAAAATGTATAACGAGGGTATAGATTTACCCTCTGAAGTGGTAGAATATCTCGCATATAGCATTACTACAAATGTCAGAGACCTTGAAGGCGCCTTCATTTCACTAATCGCCCAATCTTCGCTCAATAAGAAAACGATTACATTGGATCTTGCCAAGCAGATGATTGATAAGTTTGTGAAGAATACTGCCAGAGAAGTATCTATTGATTACATTCAGAAAATTGTGTGTGATTATTTTGATATGTCTATTGATACTTTGAAATCCAAAACAAGGAAAAGGGAAGTTGTTCAGGCACGTCAGATAGCAATGTATTTTGCCAAACAGATGACTAAATCGTCCCTTGCAAATATTGGCGCTCATTGTGGTGGAAAAGATCATGCTACTGTTTTGCATGCATGTAAAACAGTTAATAATCTCATGGACACAGACAAGTGTTTCAGGAGTTATATTGAAGACCTCAAAAAGAAAATTTCAATTTAAATAACATTCTTCTTTGTAATTAATTTTTCAAAGCAGTTCTGATTCTGAGATTAGATTTTTCTTTAATCTAACACATCTATTAATTCAACATCAAAAATTAAAGTAGAATTAGAAGGAATTATTGGAGGGTATCCTTTCTTCCCATATGCAAGATGAGGAGGTATAATCAATCTCGCTTTATCTCCAACATGAAGGTAAGAAATTCCCTCATCCCACCCCTTGATGACACTGCCAACTCCTAACTTAAAAACCAAAGGTTCTCCACGCTCCACCGAACTGTCAAACTTCTTTCCATTTAAAAGATATCCGGTGTAATGCACTTTTACTGTTCTAAATGCCTCTGCTTTTTGCATGTTACCAGACTTTTCAACTAAAATATATTTTAGTCCACTTTCCATGCTGATCGTATCCAAATTATCTGTTTTATACGGCTTAGGCGGATGTATTACCTCAAGTAATTCAATATGAAAATTAAGTGGTTCGTTTTCATTGATATGCGAAACATTATTATTTGAATATCTTAGATCAGCAGGAATAGTGAATTCCGCTACTGATCCTGATTTCATCAGTTTCAGACTTTCATCCAATCCTGCAAATACAGAACCGTCTCCGATTTTAAAAACAAATGGTCTTCCTCTGGTATATGAGTTTTCAACAACGTTACCGTTAGCATTCCGTGCTATATAGTGTACTTTAACAAAGTCACTTTCTTGTGGAAATGGCCCTTCCCCTATTTGAGCAAACTTATAATGAATACCCGTTTTAGTGCTATATTGATGATCTGTTTTTAGTTGATGTTGAAAAACCTTACAAGAAACTATCAGAAAAAATAAAGCAAAAATCCAATGACTCATTTATTATTATTGCTCCGCTTCAATCAATTCCACATCAAATACAAGTGGAGTGTTGGGCGGAATTGGACCTTTACCCGAAGGGCCATATGCAATCTGTGATGGAACTATAATCATGGCCTTGCCTCCTTCCTGCATATAAGATAATGCTTCATCCCATCCCTTGATTACCTGACCCATTCCAAATGGGAACTTGATAGGTTGGCCCCTATCAATAGAAGAATCAAATACTTTACCGTCAAGAAATTTACCTGTATAATGAACAAGAACATTCTTTCCTGCAACAGGTTTATTTCCTGTACCTTTAATTAATTCGATAAAGTAGAGCCCACTTTGAGTAGGTTCAACCGTAATGTTATTTTCTTTCAAATATTTTTCAATATTTGAGCTCTCTTCATTTCTGGCTATTTGTGCTTTTTCCTCATATTCTTTCTGCGCTTCCTCCTGAGTCTGTACGTTTTCTATTTTAATATGAAACTTCAGTTTACTTCCAGGTTTAACCGAATCAGGCAAAGGTGCGCCCCTTAATGATCTTTGATAAAACGAATCAGCAGGTACTAAAAATATTGCACTGTCTCCTTTACCCATCAAAGCAAGACCCTCCATAGGGTCCCCGCGATAAAAAGGATCGGTTAAATTAAGCCTGGCTGGCATGTCACTGCTTTTAGAATCATATATAACATATCCATTCTCATTTTCATATTTAAACTGCATTGTGATAATGTCGCTTTTACCGGCTTTACGCGAATCTTCACCTGAAGGAAATATCTTGTAATACAATCCATTCTCGCCAGCAGTGAAACCTGGATATGGACCTTTATTGCATGATAATGCAATAAGAAAACCCACTATTGTTAAAATTATTTTATTCATCAAATTCCGTTTATAAATTTAACTTAAATCTTTTTCAATTAATTGTCAGTAACTCTATTTCATAAATAACTGTTGTATAAGGAGGAACAATGCCTGTGGAGGACCCTTGCTCCCCAAATGCAAATTGCGAAGGTATAATTAATTTTGATTTTCCCCCCTCTTTCATGTAGCTTAATCCGATAGCGATTCCATCAATTACCTGATCAGGATCGCCAAAACGAAAGTCAAAAGGATGGTTTCTTGTTAAAGATGAATCAAATACTTCACCGTTTAAAAAATATCCCTTATAAGAGATCAATATTTGACTACCTTTTGCAACATGACCACCATGCCCTCTTATTAACTCATGATAATATATTCCATGTTTTATGTTATAATCAGAAATCCCTTTACTTTGGATGTAAGCTTTTAATTTTGCCTGTTCGTTCATTTCCATATCCTTTCGCCACCGATCCTTCTTTGTTGCATACAATAATTCAGTATAAGTGTTGTAAACACCTTTTAATTTAATCCTAAGCGTTTCTGTGTTATGGCAATCCTCGTTTTTGCAAATTATAAAATGAGCGCTGTCTCCTTCTGCCAGGTTTGATAAAATCTTCCGTAACATCGGGTTCTTTATGCTATCCATGTTCTTATAGACTGTCATTGTTTTTAACAATTCTTCTTTAGTAAAATCGTCCATTGCGATGCTATATTCAAATTTTACATAATCACCTTTACCGGGGATATTTCCGTCACCGATTGTCAGTAATTGCATAAACAAACACTCATCAAGTTTGTTATAACCAGGAAACTTACTATGTCTGCAAGATCCAAACAGAATCATACAGCAACAAGTAAAACGAAACAGATTCATATATAATTTAGAAATCAGGCACATTATATCCTTCCCTTTAAAATAAAAATGGTGTATAAAAATATATAAATGAACAATACAAGTCTTATGCGTTTTTTGATTTTTTAAAAGATTTAACATTTTGCCAATTAAAGTACTGCCATTCAGACAGCTGATATTATTTTATAAATATCTCACTTCGGTTATCTTTGTGTCTTAGTTTAAAAGGAGATGATCAAATATTTACTTATAACTCTCATATCTTTATATCCTTTTCTGATTTTTACACAAAATGAGCATTGTTATGTATTTTATGAAGACGGTCAGACAGATTCGACCTTATTCAGTTATGAATGGGTTTTAGGTGATGGGACCATTTTGAAAGGTTCCAAAGTGAAACACTGCTTTTCTAATCCCGGCTCTTACAACATAATTTTGAATGTAATTGATGAGGTTACAGGACAAGTGTTGAAACAACAGGCAAACTACAAACTAAATGTCAAAGGTAAGTCTGCTGTGGAATACAATAATGATGGAGTGCAAAAAGACAATTCAGAAGATTATGAAGGAGCTATCCGTGATTACACAAAAGCGATTGAATTAAAGCCGGATTATGCAAAAGCTTATTTCAATCGTGGATTAACAAAAGGCAAAATGAAAGATTATGAAAGTGCAATTACTGACCACACAAAAGCAATTGAATTAAAGCCTGATTTTCCAGATCCTTATCACTACCGTGGCATTATGGAGTTTTACACAGGAAAAAGGCAGGAAGCATGTAAAGATATACAGAAAGCAGCTGATTTGGGTTTTGAAAAATCTATTCAAAGTTTATCACAGTTTTGTGAGTAATAATTAAAATCGGAAAGCAATATATGACAATAAGTCATTTGAATAAGACCTTTCGTTTTAAATAATCTATCAGTAATGAAGTATTTGCTCTCAATGCTTGTTTTGATGATTGTCCTGCAACTTCCTGCACAAAACACTGTTGACTACGGAATTTCTCTTTTACGGGGATTGTGGAAATGCGATACTTCTGAAAATATTCCAATTCCCAATCAAGATGCCTCATTTGATTTAGGAAGCATGATGCAAATATATGTAACCAAAAGAGAAATTTACCTGATTGTTAACACAGGAGTTATACCTGATAAACCAAATTTCGAAACCTATCATTGTGATATTGTCAGTGCTCATGCTACAGAATTAGATGCCTATTTATCAGATCAGGGGGTGTCAAGAGAGATAACGAATTTAAGACCTGGTATGATCATGTTGGCTAAAATCAATTGTGCATCCTTTCCGTTCAGTTACTTTGCAAGGCTCAACAGCAACACCCTTATTACTGTCTGGAATGGAAAAGTACAGTTTCTTCACAAGAAATAAAACCGATATCTATTATATCAAAACAAGTTAATAATGATAGTGATGACGCTGCTATAGATTAAGTAAAAAGACAAAAGGCAAAATTGGGCATGTGTAGGTAACAAATTATATTTTGAAATTGATTTCATTCTACTTTTTGTGTTAAAGTTGATAAACCCATCATGTATATCTGTCAGGTTTCACAAGCTTGCTTTGTTTTAATTTGAGGATATAAAAGATTGTATTTTATTATTAAAATCTATGGGATTTTCTTTAAAATTTTCAGGTATAGTTTTCTGTAATTCTGATTATTAAACCAAATATTTCTTTTTTATCTTCTGAAAAATCCTTTCGTTAAGCACAAAACCGCTTCTCCCATAGCACGGTTGAACTTCCATTAATGGTTTCCGGTTTGTCTTTATAGTTTGTACCAACTCTTAGAGGGTTTATGCATCCAGAGCGGCAGATGTTTTCATTTTACAATTTCAAGCCAATCCCAAAAGATACATCCGGATGCTCCGGGGAATACTTCTTTTAATTTTCATATAGCTTTGCAATGTCATAGATATATATAGTTCTTCTTTGACCTTGTTATTGATTATGTGAGAAATGACAACTGTAAGCAATATCCCACTGGCCGAAAGAATGCGGCCAAAAACGCTTGACGATTTCCTTGGGCAGGAGCATTTGGTTGGTAAGGAAGCCGTTTTGTACAAAGCAATCAGGTCCGGCAATATTCCGTCTATGATCTTCTGGGGGCCTCCCGGCTCTGGAAAGACCACACTGGCAAATATCATTGCCAATGAAGTCAAAGCACCATTTTATACTTTGAGTGCAATAAACAGTGGCGTAAAAGACATCCGGGATGTTATTTATAAGGCCGGAGACAAAAGCCTTTTTTCAGGTAAAAGACCTTTACTTTTTATTGATGAGATCCACCGGTTCAGCAAATCGCAGCAGGATTCTCTGCTTGGTGCCGTAGAAAAGGGGACGATCACACTAATAGGAGCCACAACAGAAAATCCTTCTTTTGAAGTCATCTCAGCACTACTTTCCAGGTGTCAGGTTTATATCCTTAAACCTTTAAAGAAATCAGAACTCATCGCACTTGCAGAAAGATGTCTTGAGAACGATAAGGAAATGAAGGATTCAGGGGTGCAAATAAAAGAGACGGACAGCATGCTGCGCCTGTCAGGGGGTGATGCAAGAAAGATGTACAATCTGCTGGAACTGGCTTCGATCGAACCTGACAGTCATAACAGGATTATTTCGAATGAAAGCATCGTACAACTTGCTCAGCAAAAACTTGCAGAGTATGATAAAGGAGGCGAGCAGCACTATGATATTATTTCCGCTTTTATTAAATCTATAAGAGGGAGCGATCCGAATGCTGCTGTTTATTGGCTTGCAAGAATGATTGCCGGTGGAGAGGACCCGAAATTCATCGCCAGGAGAATGCTCATCTTTTCCTCTGAAGATATTGGGGTTGCAAATCCAACTGCATTCGTGATAGCAAACAATTGTTTCCAGGCAGTGGGTGTGATAGGTTATCCCGAGTGCGATCTGATCCTTGCTCAAACTGCTTTATATCTTGCTTGTTCTGAAAAAAGCAACACAGTGTATAAGGCAATACGCAAAGCACAGGAAAGCCTGAAAAAGGGCGATCTGCCGGTGCCGCTTCACCTTCGGAATGCCCCAACATCATTGATGAAGGAATTGGATTATGGAAAAGAATATAAATACCCCCACAGCTATGATGATAATTTTATCAGCTCGGATTATCTTCCTGAGAATATGGACTCAAATATCTTTTATGAACCCGGCAAGAACCTTCGGGAAGAAGAAATAAGGAAAAGGCTTAAAAAGCTTTGGGGAGATAAGTATGATTATTAAATGGAGCGAAGCCGCTCAAATCGAGCTACCATAAGATAGACAAAGGCACTTATAATGCCTCCTGTGCCCTGCTCAATAACCTGCCACGCAAAATCAAACAAATACTGATAAAAGGCTGCATATCCTCCATGAAAGGATATCCCGAACACCACCGAAATAAGATTGACACATGCGCCCACATATAGTCCATACATCAAACCTTTTTTAATAACGTGCATCTTCCTTTTTGTGTTGGCCACAATAAAAGTGATCACAAACCCCAGGAGCATATAAACGAAACAACTTAAGGTGAGGAAAATATTCAGGTCTATCGATAAACGCATAAAGTCATTCAATATCATGCCATGAAGAATATATGACAAAGCAAACATTCCGACAGCACAGAGGATCCATGAAATATAAAATCTCTTTTTCAACATTTTATCAGCAATTGCATCAATTCAGTTATTGCTTCAGCTGTAATGCAAACTTAAACAATCATCAAATATCATACTGCAGAAGTGAGATATATATTTTACTATTTTCGTTATGATGTTGTCTGCTGAAGAAATATTAAAAAAATACTGGGGTTATGAAGAGTTTCGCCCGATGCAAAAAGAGATCATTCAGTCTGTCATCAACAGATCGGACATCCTGGCTCTGCTGCCAACGGGAGGAGGAAAATCAATATGTTACCAGATTCCTGCACTCATGCAGGACGGCATCTGTCTCGTGATATCACCTCTCATTGCTTTGATGAAGGACCAGGTAAATGCATTAAAGAAAAGAGGAATACCTGCAATTGCCGTTTTTTCAGGTATGACAGCTAAAGAAATTGATATTGCTTTTGACAATTGTATTTATGGAAAAACCAAATTCCTCTATTTGTCCCCTGAAAGACTGACTACAAACATGGCAAGGGAACGCATATTAAAAATGAATATCAACTTATTGGCTGTTGATGAAGCCCACTGCATCTCACAATGGGGTTATGATTTCCGGCCTCCTTATCTTCAAATATCCGATTTCAGGGAATGGAAACCCACTGTACCTGTACTTGCGCTTACAGCAACGGCAACAACTAAGGTTGTGAAAGACATACAGAATAAATTGAAATTCAGAAAACCTTGCGTGTTAAGGAAAAGCTTTAAAAGGGATAACCTCGCTTATCTGGTTCTTTATGATCAGGACAAGAGGAAGCGGTTGCTTCAAATATGTAAAAAAGTTCAGGGTTGTGGAATCGTATATGTGCGGAATAGAAAAAAAACAAAACAAATAGCCGATTTTCTGCTAAAAAATAAGATTAACACAACCTACTACCATGCAGGCTTAGATTACAAAATGCGGGATAAAAACCAATCCTTGTGGATAAAGGGAAAAACACCGGTAATTGTAGCTACCAATGCATTTGGTATGGGAATAGACAAGCCTAATGTCCGTTTTGTTGTTCATTTAGACCTGCCCGATTCCATTGAATCTTATTTTCAGGAAGCCGGCAGAGCCGGTCGTGATATTAAAAAAGCATGGGCAGTGCTTATGTACTCTGATGCAGACAGGATGCTTATGGAGAAAAATTTCGCCAACAGTTTTCCTGCCATCAAAGATATTCGTTGCGTTTACCAGGCACTTGCCAATCATTTGCATATAGCAACAGGAGCAGGGAAGGGAAACAGTTATGATTTTGACCTTGGGAAGTTTTGCAGTACATACGGTTTCATGCCCCTGCATACATATCATTGTCTAAAGTTCATGGCTAAAGAAGGTTTGATAAGTATATCGGATTCTGTAGCTCTCCCCTCTCGCATCAAGTTTCTGGGCAATAAAGAAACTCTTTACCATTTTCAGCTACAAAATGAAAAGCTTGATCTGTTGATTAAAGTGTTTCTTCGTTCTTATCCCGGCCTGTTTGAAAGTTATGTTGCCTTTGATGAATCCGTTGTCGCTGAAAGAGCAGCTTGTTCACGGGAGGATATGAAAAGATATCTTGCCACTATGTCACAATACAAGATCATCTCCTATCTGCCTCAAAAAGATACTCCACAAATTACATTCAATATCGGCAGGCTTAAAGCCAGCGAGCTAGTCATCAAACCGGAAAATCTTGAGATTATTAAGAAGCAGTCTCAGGAAAGGATGGAATCTTTTCTCCACTATCTTGAAACGAAAAACAAATGCAGAAGCAACATGCTGCTTGCTTACTTTGGCGAAAAAGACCAGGACAATTGTGGCGTTTGTGATGTATGCCTTGATATGAACAACAATCAATTAACCAACACTGAATTCAAAAACTTATCAGACCGGCTGAAACAGTTGCTATCGGAAAAACCACATGCAGTAGATGAAGTGATTAACAAAATGAATTCCAAAGAGGAAAAAATCCTGGAACTGATTCGTTTCATGCTTGATAACAAACTCTTATGCTATACAAATGACAATAAAATAATGCTTGTTCAATGAAGCTGCCTGTCGAATATTATTTAAGCGAAGATGTTGTTGGTATCGGCAAAGACCTGGTTGGAAAGAAGCTTTGCACAAACATCGATGGTAAATTCACTTCAGGCATCATTGCAGAAACCGAAGCTTATGCCGGAATTAATGACCAGGCCAGCCATGCATGGAATAACAGAAGAACAAAAAGAACCGAGGTCATGTATATGAAAGGAGGCGTGGCGTATATCTATCTCTGCTATGGCATCCACCATCTTTTTAATGTTGTTACAAACAGGGAAGACATTCCTCATGCAGTTTTGATCAGGTCAATCATACCAATAGATGGGATTGAGCATATGCTTAAAAGAAGAGGAATGAACAAGGCAGATGCTAAACTTACATCCGGGCCAGGTTCCCTCTCCCGGGCATTAGGAATTACCTGTGACTATGCAGCCTGTGACTTAACAGCTGACACCATCTGGATAGAAGACGGCATCAAAATACCTTCCACAAATATTACTGTAAGTAAAAGGATAGGCGTTGATTATGCAGGCAAAGATGCCGGGCTCCCTTATCGTTTCAGCTTAGATAAGACTGCTCCCTGTCACATTACCAAAGCAACCATCAATTAACACATTCTTACTTCTTCACTTCACGATATAAATCAAATCATATATGAAGAATAGATTTTGTTCTGCATACTCTATTCCTTACCTTTGTACACTTTAGAAATTCAGCATTTTCCGGAGAGGTGGGTGAGTGGCTGAAACCATCAGTTTGCTAAACTGACGTACTCTGATAAGGGTACCGGGGGTTCGAATCCCCCTCTCTCCGCATTTTTTATTTAATTTGCAACGCTATAAAATATTACATAAAAATAAAACTATGAAAAGTAATTTATTTATTCACATGATCACCATAGCTGTCATTTCCGTGTTTTGGGGATGCAGTAATGACGATGACTTAAATGAAGAAGTACTACCTCAATATGATAGAGCAGACAGTATGAATGCTGATTACCTCAGGCAATTAGGTAATATACGTGTCAGCATCGAGCAAACCGCAAAGCTCAATAAACTTTTGTTTGACAAAGGGTTTTCTTACAACAGCTCACTGCTTATGTCTTCATCCAAAAGTTTTGGCAACAGCAAACAGCAGGCGATGGGACTTGGAGCGATTGGAGCCGATCTCAACTATGCTACCGTTTATGAACAATCCCAGGATGCAATGAATTATACAAAAGCCCTTATGGATGTTGCAAACAAACTGGGTATTGGTTCTGCCTTTGATGAAGAATTGCTCAACAAAATGACCTCCAACGATTCTACCATCAACAAATCCATTCTGCTGACAAAAGCTTATTTAAGAGCAGAAGACCAGCTTTTTAATGAAGAAAGGGCACATCTTGCCACCCTCATGTCCGTTGGCGGTTGGATTGAAGGATTGAGCATTTCAACCAGCATTGGCAAAACAAAACCTGTCGGTAATGAGATCAATTCGGGTATATGGAGTCAGGCATATACTTACAACAATATTATAGCCATGCTGAAAATCTTTAAAGACAGCAGCCCGGATTGTGCCGAAGTACTGAACGAGCTGATAGGGCTTGAGCCAAAGATCAATGCAGTGGTCAGGCAGGGCAATCTCAATGAAGAACAGATCAACAATCTCAATACAGCAGTAACCGATCTGAAGAACAAATTGATGAATTAATACCAGGTTTCGGGGCGTAGCGCAGTCCGGTTAGCGTATCTGCTTTGGGAGCAGAGGGTCGCAGGTTCGAATCCTGCCGCCCCGACATCAATACCTGTCAAGTTTCACAAGGTTGTTGATGCAGAATTTTTATGTGCCATAACGGTTTGAATAAACGCCCGTTTTAATGGCGTTTATTTTTTGTTGTAGCATGTTCCCAGTCATTCCTGTTTTCATAAATTCTAACCCCAATAACACACACATCATTCATCTTCTCGCAGTTGCCTCTCTCGTTCCCGAACTCAATGTCCATCAAAGTTGATTACTCAGTTAGCGACTTGGTATCATCGTACTTACTGATGAGTTGTTTGTCGGCTTTGTGCTCCACAACATCTGCAGCTTCTTTGATATCTTTAGGGAACACCCACAACAGGTTGTTCGCTCCGGCATATGCTAAATTCTGAATGCTTACTTCTGCAACGCATACAGCACTATGTCCATCCCACTCTTTACTTCGTCTTTTTCTTCCTCGTGTGGAAGTTAATGCCCAGCCCATAGCTCACACTAAAAGAGTCCATATTTATTATGTGCAGGTAGGAGTGTATTAAGCTACGTTGGTAACGCACTTGCACGAAGAAGTTGAGGTACTTCCATACATAGAGGTTGGCACCGGCTCCTATTGCCATCGATGGGAAGCCTTCCGTAGTTATTTCGTCCCGAATAACAACGGAGTCAACCATTGCCTGTGATTCGTAAAATTCACCTCTGCTCAGGAAGAACACGTAGGGATCGAAGTTTTTCTTTGGCCAATGGTAGCCGAGTCCCGTTCCAACAGCGAAATTCTTATATATTACAGGGAAATCAGTTCCTGAATCAAGGTAATAGTAAACCTCCTGCATTATTGAAATGTTCTTTTCAGGAAAATACTCCAAGAAACCATGCAACCGGTAGTCCCATACATTTTGGTTAAACCGGTAATCAAAAGCAAAGCAGCCGAAGGTGCGTACCAGCCCCCTACGCACAAAGCAACTGTCTTGCGCTTCCTGTGCGAACAGGCCCGTACCCAGCAGGCAGAGCAGCAGCGTTATTTTTTCTTTTTTCCCCATAGGTCACCCATTCTGTAACCAACTGAAAATACGAAGAACATATGTCCCTCAAGAGAAATTCTGTTTTTCTCTGCATGTAGGCCAAATGAACCATCATCGTGTATATCAACATGGATGTCATTTCCAAGGTGGTTGTAATACTGTGCATACACAGAGAGATCGCATCGTTCAGTTAAAAAGAAGTGCGTGCCCGCACCAAACTGTTGCGAGAAGCTAAACCTTCCCATACTTTGGCTCCTTTGGCCCCCTTGACCCACTATTTCAACATTTGTGATATCCAAACAAAACACCGAAGCGCTGATAAAGGGGTGGAACTTGTGCTTAAAAGTATCCAGCTTCCTGAAGTAATACATCAGGCAGTTGGTGAGGTGGCGATCCCAGCGAATCACCTTACCCTTGTATTGGGTTCTTATAAAGTCTCCATACCATTCACTGTTCAATCGCTTGCTGAACTGTAAACGAAGGGCGGTGCCTTTACCAAGGCCGTTCAGTGTCCATTGGTTCAGGCTCCACATGCTAACCGAACTTCTGAAGGTTATGGAAAAGTATCCGCTCTGCTCATTGGTCACCTTTTCTTGTGCTACCATTGGAACAGTGCACAATAAAATCAGCAATAGGGTAAGGAGAGTTTTAAGTTGCTGCATAACTGAGCAAATATAAAGGTATTTTAGTTTTGTTTTCAATTTTTGTTTTCTTTTTAAAGGCTATGTGCTACAACGGTTAGCGTATCTGCTTTGGGATCAGAGGATCGCAGATTCGAATCCTGCCGCCCCGACATCAATACCCTTTAATATTAAAGACAAGTCCAAT